>NZ_JADPET010000123.1 GCF_015667935.1 Clostridium sp. 1001270J_160509_D11
TTAATATATATATAACTATGCTAAAATTTTCATATAAACTTTAGGAAGGGGATTTTAAGGTATGAATATTTTACTCGACTTATTTTTAACCTTTGCCAGAATCGGAGGGTTAACATTTGGTGGAGGTTATGCAATGTTACCAATATTACAAAGAGAAGTTGCTGAAAATAAAAAGTGGGCAACAGAAGAAGAATTAATGGACTATTACGCTATCGGTCAATGTACGCCTGGTGTTATAGCTGTAAATGTTGCTACTTTTATAGGATATAAAATGGCTGGTTTTATAGGAGGAGTTATAGCAACTTTAGGAGTAGTAACACCATCAGTAGTAATAATTACTCTTATAGCTGCATTTTTAAGCAATTTTGCTGATTTACCAATTGTAATTCATGCATTTAATGGTGTTAGAGTTTGTGTATGTGTATTAATCTTAAATGCCATAATTAAACTTAGCAAAAAATCTGTAGTCGATAAACTTACTTTCGCAATTTTTATAGCAGTTTCACTATTATCAATAGTAACTAGTCTATCTCCTATCATTTATATTATTATTTCTGGTCTTATAGGAGCTCTAATTTATAAATTTAGGGGAGGTAAAGAGGAATGTTAACACTTTTGAGATTATTTTTCGAATTTTTTAAAACAGGTCTTTTCGCAGTAGGTGGCGGACTTGCTACAATGCCATTTTTATATAATATAAGTGAAACAACTGGTTGGTTTTCAAAAAATGATTTAACTAATATGATAGCTGTATCAGAATCTACTCCAGGACCATTAGGAGTAAATATGGCTACTTATGTAGGTTTTTCAGTATCAGGCGTAGTCGGATCAATAGTTGCTACTTTGGGATTAATTTGTCCAGCATTAGTTATTATAGTTATTATTTCTAAATTCTTAAAGAAGTTCAAACAAAATCCATATGTAGAGGCTGTTTTTCATACAATAAGACCAACTTCGACTGGTCTAATAGTAGGTGCTTGCTGGGGCGTTGTAGAAATAACTATGTTTTATTTAGATAAATATAATATTACATCCAAATTTGTCGATTTATTTAACTTTAAATCAATTATTTTTGCATTTATTTTATTCTTCTTAATAAAATATACAAATAAACATCCAGTTATATATATTGCTTTATCAGCAGTAGTTGGTATTTTATTATCATTTTAAATTTTTGCAAAACAAAAAGAGGCTATTATATAGCCTCTTTTTGTGTTGACGAGAAATTTTTAATTTAACATCATTAATTAAAATTTATATAAATTTCTAAATTAATGACCTATATTCAATATAGTAGCATATTTTGCTACATTATTTAAGGGGAAAAAATAAATTTGTTCCCCTTAAATATCTTTTATATTTTAACATACTTTTATACTTGATTTCCACATTATTTTTTAAAAAGTGAGTTTTGCTATCTCAACAGAGCTTTTTGCGTCTTTTGCATAGTAGTCTGCATTTATTTTTTTTGCATATTCTTCTGTTAAAACTGCACCCCCAACTATAACCTTTGCATCAATGCCAGCATCTTTTATAGCTTGTATTGTATCCTTCATATTCTGTACAGTTGTTGTCATTAGGGCGCTTAATCCGATTAGCTTTATGTTTTGTTTTTTAGCAGTTTCTACTACTGTCTCAATTGGAACATCTTTTCCTAAATCGATAACTTCATATCCATAATTTTCTAGCATGATTTTTACGATATTTTTACCGATATCATGTATATCGCCTTTTACTGTAGCAATTATTATTTTACCTTTTGTTCCATTTGTATTATCAATATTAGCATTTAACTTATCTTTTATGATGTTTAATGCTACTTTTATTGTTTCTGCTGCTTGAATCATTTGAGGTAAGAATATTTCTCCTTTGTCATATTTTACTCCAATTTTATCAAGAGCAGGTATTAACATTTCGTCTAAAATATAATGTCCATCATATTCTTCAAGCAACTTATATGTTAATTCTTTCGTTTCTTCTTTTAATCCTCTTTCAACTAACATATCTAAAGACATATCTTTTTGGTTATTGTTAGATGTTTTGTTGATTGATATAGTTGTATTATCCATATATTTTTCTATATATTTTTCGCAACCTTTGTCTATATTGTTTATCACTCTATATGCATACATAGATTCCATCATAACAGGTTCTGATGTATTTATTATCGCTAAATCAAGCCCAGCACCTAGTGCTAAATTTAAAAATGTTGAGTTTAGTGCTTTTCTATTTGGAACTCCAAATGATATATTAGAAACCCCTAAAATAGTTTTACAACCTAGGTTTTCTTTTACCATTCTAATAGCTTTTATAGTTTCCATAGCTTCTTCTTGTTGTGCTGATACTGTTAAAGATAAACAGTCTATAAATATATCTTGTCTTCTTATTCCATAACTTTCTGCTCTTTCAACAATTTTTTTAGCTATTTCAAATCTTCCTTCTGCTGTTTTAGGTATTCCAGCTTCATCTAATGTTAATCCTACTAAGCCAGCTCCATATTTTTGTGCAAGAGGAAGTATTTTATTTAGTGATTCTTCTTTGCCATTTACTGAGTTTACAATTGTTCTTCCGTTATAATATCTAAGTCCTTGTTCTAATGCGTCCGCGTTAGATGAGTCAATCTGTATCGGTACGTTTATAATCTCTTGTAATGTCTTTATAACTTTTGGCATCATAGCTTTTTCGTCTATTTCAGGAAGACCTACATTCATGTTTAATATTTCAGCGCCTTCCTCAACTTGATCAAGACCTAAACTAACAACATAATCTAAATTTCCACTTATTAATGCATCTTGTAGCGGTTTTCTTCCTGTTGGATTTAATCTTTCTCCCATTACTGTTGGTCCTGTTATCTCAACAATTTTTGATGGAGAGCAAACCACACATTCTAAATTCTTTTCGATTGGTTTGACTTCTACATTTTTTATATTTTGTGATAAAGCTTTTATAAATTCAGGATTTGTACCACAACATCCACCTATAATTTTTGCACCCATTTTTACAAACTTAGATGCACCGCTTAAAAATTGTTCTGCCGTCATATCATATACAGCTTCACCACATTTGATACATGGTAAGCCTGCATTTGCTTGTACCATTACTGGTATAGTTGCTCTTGTAAGTATTTTTTCTACTATTGGTAATAATAAGTCTGGCCCTAGTGAGCAGTTAACCCCTACTGCATCTGCTCCTAATCCTTGTAATGTAACTACCATACTTTCTGGTAAACATCCTGTAAAACTTCTTCCATTTTCATCAAAAGTCATAGTACAGAAAACAGGTAGATTTGTATTTTCTTTTGCTGCTAATAAAGCCGCCTTTATTTCATATAAATCCATCATAGTTTCTATTACAATTATATCTGCACCTGATTTTTCCCCTTGAATCATTTGTCTTTTAAATATTTCATACGCTCTATCAAAACTAAGTGTTCCCATAGGCTCTAACATTTCACCAATTGGACCGATATCTAAAGCTACATATTTTTCATTGTCATTATTAACTAAAGATGCCGCTTTTTTTGCAGCTTTTACTGCTGAATCAATTACTTTTTCTAAATCATACCCTTGTGGCAGCTTTAACTCATTGCATCCAAAAGTATTAGTAGTTGCAACATTTGATCCTGCTTCATAATATTCTTTATGTATATCAACTAATATATCAGGATTTTCGTACCCAAATACTTCAGTATTTTCACCTACTTGTAGGCCTTTTTTTTGAAGCATTGTACCCATTGCTCCGTCAAATATTAATATATTATCTTGTATATATTGTCTTACTTCCACAACCATCAGCCTTTCTTCTATATTCACAGTTAAATCTATTAGAACAATTTTCACATGTTCGCTTAACTTTTGCTATTTTTTTATTTGTTATGCCAATTAATGCTACTACTGATTTTCTAGGAATCATTATTCCAGTATTGGTAACTGTTACACCAATTCTTTTATGTGCATCTAATACTTGTAATATGTCTTTATTAGCACTTATATCTAAATCCCCATATCCAGGGCTATATCTCATAGTAAGAGATTTACCTTCCTTAGACATTTGTTGAAGTATATTATCCTGTATTAAATCACAAATCTCTTCAATTGAAGTCGTAGCACATGCATCTACTATAATTCCTTTTGTAAGGTCATTGTAGCTATATCTTCGTATATTTTTTTCGATATTAAATCCAAGAGTCGCACACATCAATACACATTTATCACAATCCTTAAGCAATTCACTTACATCTTTACTTTTTAATATTAAGTTTGTATTTTTAAATTCAATTGTATTTAAATCTAAATCATTTTTTATATCATATATTTCATAAATATATTTTGTATCAATCTCTTTTTTTGTTTCTTTAATACATTCATTTATTCTAAGATTTAAATCTGAATCAATTTCTTGACCATTGTGACCTAAATATCTAAGTACCTCTAATTTGTCTAATGATACATTAGATATTATATTTTCTTGACTTCCTATCATTTTTTATTTCTCCATATACATATTGATATATTTTTTCCAAACTTTGTATTATTTATTTTAAATATTCTAATTATTCACCATATATATTTAGTGAGAATCCTTGTTCTAACACATATTTAGCATATTCTTTTGCACCAAATAATGATAAATCTCTATAGTTTCCACATTCAACAGAAGTCGCAGCTATCATCTTGTCAGCTTTTAAAACTTTTTCTAATGCTCTTTCTAGCCCTTCTTTTATTGTTTTTGCATCGACATCTCCCCACATTACTAAATAGAAACCTGTTCTGCATCCCATTGGAGATAAATCTATAACATCATCTAATTCTTCTCTTAAATATGTTGCTAATAAATGTTCTAATCCATGCATAGCAGCTGTTCCGAAAGCTTCTTTATTTGGTTGTAAAAATCTTAAATCAAATTTACTTACCTTATCCCCCATTTTACCTTCTAATACACAGCATTTTCTCACAAAAGGTGCTTTTACCTTATTATGATCTAATTTAAAACTTTCTACTTTTTCCATTTGAATCTCTCCTTTTTTATAGTTTTTAATATAGAAAAACGCCTAAAGACTTTCTTTAGACGTTATAATATCCAAATATATTTAAATTATATATTAATTACCGTTTTTTGTAAATAAAACTGGTATTTCAATACTAATTTACACTATCTTTAAAACCTGATCTACTTCATGCATTTCTTTATCATCCATCTTAGGTTTATTTTTGATATACCATTCGTATGTTTTTCTGAGCCCCTTTTCTAGCATTATATTAGGTATATAGAGACCATGGTCTATCAATTTTTCAATTTCTAGCACGCAACTAGTATTTTTAAATGGAAAATAACTTCTTTCTTTTATCTTTATTTTATCCGAATCTACATATTTTATTATAGGTTCTTTTCCGACTACTTCGCCACATGTTTCTATTAGTTTCTTCCACGTGATACGTTGAGGAGTTGCAACATTATATACTTCTCTAACTTTATCATTTTTTATCAAACTATATAAAATCCTTACGAAATCATCTATATATATAAATTGATTTACTACAGGTTCATTTTTATCACTAGGTACTGGAATAGCCTTCCCTTCTCTTATTCTATCAAAAAAATAAGTCTCCCTATATAAATTATTTTCTGGTCCATAAATGTGAGTTGGTCTTATTATTATGTAAGGTATATCACTATTTATAATATAACTTTCTGCTTGTACTTTTTCAATTCCATACTGCCCCCAGGCAGGATTAATCCCTTTTTCATCATCTTCTGATATATATTTTTCTGATTTTTTATATACTGCGGAAGAAGACAGTACAACATATTTTTTTAAGTTTTTTCGGTTTACAAATTTAAATAAGCCCTCTATTTCTGATTTAAAAAATGCTGTCATATCATAAATATATGTGTATTCATTTCCATTTAAGGCATTTTCTAATTCATCTAAATTCTTTCTATCACACAATAAATGTTTATTTACACCTTCATAATCAATACTTCCAGTTGTCAAAACATCAACCTTATGTCTATGTTTTATAAAATATTTAGCAAGTGATTTGCCAATAAAATCGCTTCCTCCCATAATTAAAACTGACTCCATTTTTTATTCCCCCCTTATGGATAAAAATTTATTGAGTTTAAAAGTAACGCCACTTTAATAATACCATATATTGTAATATTTTTATTGTATTATTAAAATTATCTGTGTATTTTTTTTAGAAAAATGCACAATTTCTTTCACTATAATTTACATTCATTTAAATAGTTATTTATTTTTATTTAACTTTTATATAAAAATAGCAAAAAGGGCGCTACATTTTACGCCCTTCTAATACTATTTTATCTTTATTTTTCAAGTCTATTAAATTTTATCTAATTTATTTTTTTAATACTACTAATCCTTTTTCTAGTCGAGTCTTAATAGAATAATTGCATAAGTCTAAATTTAAAATTACTATTTGTTTAAAGTACGTTTTAAGAATTCACGAGTTCTCTCTTGCACAGGATTATTAAATATTTGTTCTGGACTTCCTTCTTCAGCTATTACTCCTTTATCCATAAATACGACTCTATCAGAGACCTCTTTTGCAAATCCCATTTCATGAGTAACAACTAACATTGTAAGACCCGAATCAGCTAATTCTTTCATTACTTTTAAAACTTCTCCTACCATTTCTGGGTCAAGCGCAGAAGTCGGCTCATCAAATAGTATAACATCAGGTTCCATAGATAAAGCTCTTGCAATGGCAACACGTTGCTTTTGTCCACCTGACAATTGCTTTGGTTTAGCATTTATAAATTGCTCCATACCAACTATTTTTAAATATTTCATAGCTACTTCTTCTGCTTCTTGTTTTGAGCGTTTTAATACTTTAATTTGTCCAACAGTGCAATTTCCTAAAACATTATGATTATTAAATAAATTAAATTGTTGGAATACCATTCCTAACTTTGTACGGTATTTATAGATGTCGTGTTTTTCGTCTAATATATTTTCTCCGTTATATATTATCTCTCCACCACTTGGTATTTCTAATAAATTGATACAACGAAGAAGTGTTGATTTTCCTGAACCAGAAGAACCTATTATACAAACAACTTCACCTTTTTCAACAGAAAAATCTATATCTTTTAAAACTTCATGCGTTCCAAAAGATTTATTTAAATGTTTAACTTCAATTACATTTTCCATATTATTTCCTCCACTATTTATTATGCTTTGTTTAATGCATCTTCAGGTTTTTGAACTTGCATCTGATTTCCTGTCATATTGTAATTTTCAGGTCCATCTAATTTCTTTTCTACAAAACGTAATATTCTCGTGATAGTAAATGTCATTATGAAATAAACTATACATGTTATGAAGAATGATTCAAAATATCTGAAGTTATTTCCTGCAATTGATTTTGTTGTAAAGTAAAGTTCTGTTACACCTATAACATTAAGTACTGATGTATCTTTTATGTTGATTACAAATTCATTACCTGTAGCTGGTAATATATTTCTTATAACTTGAGGTAATACTACATTTATCATTGTTTGGATGTGATTCATACCAATAGCCTGTGCAGCCTCAAATTGCCCCTTATCTATAGATATAATTCCTCCACGAACTATCTCTGCCATATATGCCCCTGTATTTATAGAAACTATAAATATTGCTGCGAAAGTTCTATCCATATCAATTCCAAAAGCTAAATCAGAACCATAATAAATAACCATAGCTTGAACTATCATTGGCGTTCCTCTGAAAAATTCAACATATGCATTTAATATTGCATTTATTATTGTTAAAAATACCTTTTTAGCCCCTTTGTCTCCCTTTGGTATAGTTCTTACAACACCTATCAACATACCAATTATAGAACCTATCACAGTACCTATTAAAGATATATATAATGTCATTTCTGCACCAGTTAAAAAACTTTTCCAGTTTTGAGATGCAATTTGTATAATCCACTCCGAACTCATATTTTTCCCCCTTAATCACATCTAAAGACCGACTGTATTTATACAACCGGTCTTTACTAAAATTTTTACTAGTTATTTTGATGCTGGTTGATTTTTTATTGCTTGATCCATTAAATCTTTACGTTCATCTTCTGATATTCCTGCTAGTATTTTATTTATTTTGTCTTTTAAAGGACTATCTTTTGCTAAACCTACAGCTATAGCTGTATCTTCAGCAGAAGTTTTAAAACCTTGACCTTTAGCAAATTCAACCATAGCAAAATTATCATTTGCTGCTGTAGCGCTTACACCTTCTGGACGTTCAGATACATATCCATCTATTTTTCCTGATTCTAATGCTACCCTCATTGCTGGGAAATTATCCATAGCAGTATCTTTTTTAGCACCTTCAATTTGATCAATTACCGTATAGTGGAAAGTGTTTAATTGTCCTGTTATAGTAGCACCTTTAAAATCACTTAATTTTGTTGCATTTTCATATTTTCCACCTTTTTTTACAACCATAACTAAGTCAGAAGTATAATATACATCTGTAAAATCTATAGTTTTTTTACGTTCAGCAGTTGGAGACATACCAGCAATTATTGCGTCTATCTTTCCTGATTGTACTGCTGGAACTAATCCATCCCATTCAGTTTTAACTATAACTAATTTTTTTCCTAATCCATCAGCTATTTTTTGAGCTATTTGAACATCATATCCACCTGCATATTCATCATTTCCTTGGATTTTTACCCCTCCATTTGAGTCATCAGATTGAGTCCAGTTAAATGGAGCATAACCACATTCCATACCTACTCTAAATTCATCATCACTGTTTGAACTAGATGAACCACTCGAAGCATTAGATGATGCATTATTTGATGAACTACATCCTGTTAACATCATTGCTAATGACATTACCATTACTAATAATAACGATATTCTTTTTTTCATAAAAAATTCCCCCTTTTGTTTATCCGCCGAATTTTAATAAATTTTAAAATATATCTCAAAGAATCCTCTCATCAAACTTTACAAATCTTATCTTCCTCAACTCAATAGTAAATATTTATGAAACCACTCTTAAAATAATCCCTCTTCTGAATTATTTTTCCACTATATTCCATTTATTAAAATTACTAAAATTCTATCACTATGGCGAATTTTTTTCAATATTATAAACCAAATTTTT
>NZ_JADPET010000124.1 GCF_015667935.1 Clostridium sp. 1001270J_160509_D11
ATATAAATAATATTGATAATATAGAAAAGATAAGTATAAATAAAATTAATATTGCCCATAAGTTAATTACATGTTCTGCACTAAATTTAAAAGTATCGTAAATACTATCTTCTACTGGTATTGTTATTGTTAAATCAGTTATATTGCCTATTGAGCCTAATAAATCCATGCCCCATTTACTTATAGTAAATTTAGATATTTTATCTAAAGTGTCCCCGAGTTCAAATAATTGTCCTGAAAATATAAATTGTACCATAAGTATAAACGGTAAACTTCTATTTGCTATATCGTTACTTGGACATAATGACGAAATCAACAATCCCATCACATCTGCACTAAATGTTATTAAAAAAATAGATAATATATATTCTATATAAGAAGAGCCTATTACAGCACCTTCTGATGGAAATTCTGCAAATAATGCACATATTACAAATATTATTATAGATTGAAATAAACATACTACTGCTTGTACTAAAAATCTAGCAAAAAATAATTCTATAGATTTAAATCCACTATCTAAATCCATTTTTATACTTTCTCTTTCTTTACATATTTCAAGTACTGAGTTAAAAAGCCCAATCCATATTGCAACACATACTATAGCAAATAATCTTGACCTTGTGTCTCTATAATCCTCAAACATCTTACCTCTTAATGTAAGACCTACGCAGATAGATATAATAAGAGGAAATCCAATAAATATATAATGTGATTTTTCATTTTTTAGGTTCTTTATATAGTTTTTTATTATAACTCCCATACCCCTAAACTCTCCTATTTAATAAATTGTTGTATTTTTGTACAAAGTAATCCTGATTGTTTTCAACAGCATTATATATATCGTCTAAATCACTTATATTAAAATATTCCAATGCCTTATCTTTTTCTCCATAAAAACATATTCTACCTTGAGATGCCATAAATAAAAGATCGTCTATATAAGGATACTTACATGCCATATGTGTATTATGAGTTATAACTAAAATGGTGCTGTTTTTTTCAGATACTAATCTAGATAATATTTCATAAAGCTCTCTACAACTTTTTACATCTAATCCAGAATCAGGTTCGTCCATTAAAATTACTTTTGGTTCATTTAAAAGCTGTACTGCTATATCTAATCTTCTAGATTGGCCACCACTCAACCTTCCAACCAGTGATTGTTTAAATAAAGATAAATTTAATTT
Source organism: Clostridium sp. 1001270J_160509_D11 (assembly GCF_015667935.1). GTDB lineage: Bacteria > Bacillota > Clostridia > Peptostreptococcales > Peptostreptococcaceae > Intestinibacter. Next base: position 1,191 of record NZ_JADPET010000124.1, read on the forward strand.
TTCTAATAAACTATCTATCTTCTGCATTTTCTGCTGTTTTGTATATCCCTTTAATTTTTTACTAGCGTAAAACTCCATAACTTCTTGCACAGTATTGCCTTTTCTTAAGACAGAAAATTGGGGAACATGTCCCAACTCATTTCCGTCTATAATTATCTCTCCAGAATCTAGTTTTAATCTTTTTAATATAGCATCAAACAATGTACTCTTTCCTGCACCCGAAACTCCCATAATAGCTACAAGCCTTCCCGAATTGATTTTCAAGTTGACATCTTTTAATCTATACCACTTTTTCTTTTTATCATATCTAGTTACATTAGACATAAGTATAGCTGGTTTATTATTTGAAATATAATTTTTATTAGGATTATTTACTTTATTTAAGTTAGATTGATTTTTTATATTATTTTCTACACTTGTATTATTTATAAATTTTACGTGTTCTTGAGAAGTTGTATTTTTAATTTTTTCAAAAAATAAGTTGTTTTTTAAGCAACAGAATATATAATTTTGATTGATAAATATATCTCCATTTCTAGGGATAAAGTAATCTGTATTTATTTTTTTGCCTTTATAAATTATATTTTCTGTATTTCTTATTATATATCCTCTTCTATCTTTTTGAACGTTTAAAAATCTATGTTCTTCTGGATTAAAGATCTTCCATTTATTTTCTATTTCTCCATCTACAACTCCTATATATACTCCGCTACTAATACCGTGTTCTATTCTAATCATACTTCCATGAGTTAACCTAACTGCTGTAGTCGAATCATTAAGCTGGTTGTTATTTACAAAAATTTTTATTTTGCCATAATTTCTAAAATAAAATTTGTCGTCTTTATAAATTATTACTCCAACATAATCTGGTAAAAAGTCTGTACTCATTTGTATATTTCCATATCCATCTCTTAAACTTCTACCTAAATTTATTTTTTCTGCTCTCTTGTCTAATAAAACCTTTCTACAACCTTTGTGAGGTTCAAATATAAGTATATACATCCTTATCTCCCATTTATAATTATTTTAATAACCTAATACCTCTATATCTGCTATACAAGTATCATTGTATTTTTGTCCATAATAAACAGAGTCTATTGTGAATTTAACGTATTCTGATTTAACTGGTTTTATATTTACTATTTGATATCCTGTATTATTGTCTTCTAATTTAATACTTTGGCTACTTCCATCTGAAAAACTAAGTGTAATTGATTCTGGTCGATTATTGTTGTAATATCCATTTTTATTATTTACAAGACCATTAACTATTTTTACTTTCTCAATTGTGTAAGTAGAATCAAGATCAAGTCTTATCCATTCACCTTGGCCAAATCCTGAAACTCCTTCAGACCAAACTGTAGAAAAATCCCCATCTATAGCTTTACTTGAACCATAGTTTATACTTGTAGAGTCGTGAAGTATTGAACTACAGTCAGTATTAGATATATACAGTTTAGAAACTTCTTTATTAATAGTAGTGTCAGTTTTTTTATCTTTCTCTACATTTGATGTTTGACTTGACACTTGGTTTGAGCCTTGATCTTTTGTAGAAGACGAAAAATCATTTTCCCCTCCACTAAAAACTCCTGTTTTAAAAATCACAAAAATCCCCAAACAAACAACTATGCACGATAATGCCACCACAAATTTTAAACTTGTTGAACTTTTTTTATTTGAATACTTTAAATGTTTATTATCATATGTATTCTCAGTGTTTAATGGCGTTCCACAAACCCTACAAAATTTTGCATCTTTGTCATTTTTATTATGACAATTATTACATATCATATTACTCCTCCTTATATCTTGGTATAAATATACCCATTCCCTCATTTTATCCCTAATTTCTCTTTCATTATACCAAATTATTACTTTATTTCATATATTATCAATATAAATTATATTCTCAATAAAGCCTAAATATTTATTTTGTATAACAAAAAAATTCGCTTCGCTCATGGCGCCAACGAATCGGAGATTCCGTTGCTTTAGTTAATAAGTTGGAAATTAGACATTATCTACAAACCAGATAATGTCTAATTTCCTTAAAATAAAAAACACCTGATATAATTTATCAGATGTTTTCATTCCTACATTCTAGGATTAAGTTCTCTTTTATTGTTTTTAACTTCTTCAAGTGTTTCTTCTAGTTTTTGTTCTAAAAAGCTTAAAACATCTTCTGCATATTGATTTGATCTTTCAATCATCTCATATTTATATTTTTCAGCTTTTTCTTTTATTTCATCTGCTCTTTCATTTGCTCTTTGAACTACTTGATTATTTTCTATCATATACTCAATTTTTTGTTGGTATTCTTTATCTAAGTCTTCAAGATTTCTTTGGTTTTCTTTTAATAATCTTTCTGCTTCTTTTTCACCTTGTAAAACTATTTCTTCAGCTTCTCTTTTAGCATCACTTATAATTTTAACTCTTTCAGTATTTATCCAAGATGCTTGTTTTACTTCTTCTGGAATAACAGACTTCATTTCTTTTATTAAACTTAAAATTTCTTCTCTATCTACAACTACTTTATGTGAAAATGCCTTTGCAGGAGCCTCCTCCACAATCATCTCAAGTTGTCTTAGTAAATCAATCAGTTCCATTTCAACCATTTTTATCTCCCCTTACTCTTGTTTTTTAATGCTATTAAAACTTGTTTTGGCACTAAATTTTTAACATCTGCATCAAATGCAAGCACTTCTTTTATTAATGAAGAACTTATAAATGAGTACTTTGTATTTGTAGGTAAAAATATTGTCTCTATATCTGGATTTAACTCTCTATTCATATGTGCCATTTGAAGCTCATAGTTTACATCTGCTTCGCTTCTAACGCCTCTAACTAGTGTACCTATATCATTTGCATGACAATAATCTACTAATAGCCCATCAAAGCTAACTATTTTAATGTTGTCTAGGTGAGATGTACAAGATTTAATTAACTCCACTCTTTCGTCAAAATTAAAAAGCCCCTTTTTATTTGGGTTGTGAAGTACGCCTATTTGTAACTCATCAAAGATTTTTGAGGCCCTGCATATTATATCTAAGTGTCCATTAGTTATAGGGTCAAAACTACCAGCAAACATAGCTTTTGTAAACTTTTTATTCATTACGCTTCCTCCATCTTATAAAATGTTAGTGTTGTATTTCCATATTTTTTTTCTCTACTTTTATATAGTCTTCCAACATTTTCTGGGAAGCTATCTTTTGTATCATGCTCTACAACGATTATGCCATCTTCTTCAAGTAAATTATTTTCATCTACTGATGATAATGCATCTATAAACATATTTTTATAGTAAGGTGGATCCATAAATATTATTGTAAATTTTTCACCTTGTCTGCCTAAAGATGTAACAGCACTTTTAAAATCTATATTTAAAGTAGTACTTTCATTTTCAACTCTGGCCTTTTTAATATTAGATTTAACTATAGCCATACTTTCCTTGCTTTTATCTACAAAAACACATTTATGTGCTCCTCTTGATAAACATTCTATACCTAAAGAACCTGTTCCAGCAAATAAATCCAAAACATTATTGTCCATAACATAAGGATTTATTATATTAAATAATGATTCTTTTACTCTATCTGTTGTCGGTCTAACATCTTCATTTTTAGGAGTATTTAATTTTAATCCTCTTGCTTTTCCTGATATAACTCTCAAATTTTATTCTCCCTTCAATAAATATATTCTAACATAAAATCTCTTAGTTTAATGAGATTTCTTTGTTAATATTACTAAATTTTTCAATCATTTCTTTTTTTAACAAAATATGTTCTTTTTTATTTAAATTTTTATCTTCTCTAAAAATATTTTTTGATTCTTCTTGTGCCAATTTTAAAACTTTTATATGCTTAAAAATATTGGCTACTTTTAATTCTGGAATACCATGTTGTCTAGTTCCAAAGAACTCACCTGGACCTCTAATTTCTAGATCTTTTTCAGAAATTCTAAATCCATCGTTAGTCTCTTCCATAATCTCCATACGTTCCTTACATACATTCGTCTTTGAGGAATATATTAATATACAATGAGATTTATGTGAACCTCTACCGACCCTACCTCTAAGCTGGTGAAGTTGTGCAAGTCCAAATCTTTCTGCATTTTCGATAATCATCAAAGTTGCATTTGGAACATTTACTCCAACTTCTATTACAGTTGTAGATACTAATATTTGAATTTTATTATTTTTAAAGTCATTCATTATTTTGTCTTTTAAACTAGGCTTCATTTTTCCATGTAGAACTTCTACATTTAAATCAGAAAAATACTTTTCTTTTAATTCATCTCTTAAATCTTCTGCAGCTTTTGCTTCTATAGCTTCACTTTCTTCTACTAATGGACAGACTACATAAACTTGTCTTCCTTTTGTTATTTCGTCTCTTATAAAGTTAGTGTAGATAAAGTCTCTTTTTTTAGATTCAAAAGCTCTTGTGTCTATTGGTTGTCTTCCTGGTGGAAGCTCATCTATTATAGATATATCTAAATCACCATAAAGTATAAGTGCTAATGTTCTAGGTATTGGTGTGGCTGTCATAACTAAAATATCTGGATTGCTACCTTTTGAAGATAGTTTTGCTCTCTGTCTTACTCCAAATCTATGTTGTTCATCTGTCACAACTATACCTAAGTTATTAAACTCTACATTATCTTCTATAAGTGCATGAGTTCCTATTAAGATATCTACTTCGTGGTTTTTTATTCTTTCTAGTACTTTTTCTTTTTGTTTTTTAGTTAAACTTCCAACTAATAAGTCTACTTTTATGTCAAAAGGTGATAGCGTCTCATTTAAAGATATATAATGTTGTCTAGCTAATATCTCTGTAGGAGCCATTAAAGCGCCTTGATATCCATTTAAAACAGATAACGCAAGTACTAACACTGCTACTATAGTTTTCCCGCTCCCAACATCTCCTTGTACCAATCTATTCATAACATTATCACTAGTCATATCTTCTATAACCTCAGAAAGAGCTCTGTTTTGTGCATTTGTTAAATTAAATGGAAGTGATTTGATTATATCATTTAATTTTTCTTTTTTTTCAAACTTTATACCTTCTGAGTCATCTATTCCACTTTTAAAGTAAAAAAGACCTATCTGTAAAATTAAAAATTCTTCAAAAATCATTCTATATAGTGCAATTTTTAAAGATTGTTTATCTTGTGGCATATGAAGATTTTTCACAGCAAAATCTATGCTACATAATTTATATTTATTAATTATCTCTTGTGGTAAATATTCTTGTATAATTACCTTTTCATTTGTATATATACTTTTTATAGTACTTATTATATCTTTACTTGTAACTCCATAAGTAAGTGGATAAACAGGTATTAATTTGCATGTAGATGTAGGTGCATTTGTAAAATGTTCTATCTGTGGAGAATTCATTTCTAAAAATCCACCTTCTTTTTTTACTTTTCCATAAGCAATTACACTGTCTCCTTTTTTAAATACTTTTGTCAAGTATTCTTGGTTGAAAAATACAAGAGATAAAAATCCACTCTCATCTCTAATTATAAATTTTGTTACTTTAATTTTATTTCTAGCTTCATAAGTTTTAATATCGCTAATTATTCCTTTTGTACATGCTTTTTCATCATGTTCTAACTGATATATCTTTTTTACATTACTTCTATCTTCATAAGCCCTAGGAAAATAATATAATAAATCTTTTATTGTAAATATATTTAATTTATTTAATTTTGCAGCTTTCTTAGGCCCTATGCCTTTTACAAATTGAATATCTTTATTTAATATATTCATTCTCATCACCTAAAAAAATCCTCTATTTTATAGAGGATAAATTTTAATATATTTAAACCTTTAAAAAGGGCTGTCCTCAATAAAAATTGAAACAGCCCCCATTATTTACATAATTTTATTTCTTTATTCAACAGATACTAAATAATAATAAATTGGTTGGCCTCCATAGTATAGTTCTATGTCGATATCTTCAAATTTTTCTTCTAGAGATTCTCTTAAAGCCTCTGCTTGTTCTTCTTTAATATCTTCGCCATAGAATAAAGTTATTATAGCACTATCTTCATCTACTAAACTTTCTATAAGGTTTGTAGTTATTTCATCTATATTATCACCTGCTGATAATAACTTACCTTCACCTAAACCTATAATATTACCTTCTTTTACCTCAACATCGTTTATTACAGTGTTTCTAACAGCATAAGTAACTTGCCCACTCTTAACTGTAGATAAAGCTTCTACCATGTTAGCTTCATTTTCTTCTATAGTTAAATCAGCATCAAAGTTAACTAATGCAGCAAATGCTTGAGATACGTTTTTTGTAGGTATTACTATTATATTTTTATCACTTAAATCTTTAGCTTGATTTGCAGCCATAATTATATTGCTGTTATTTGGTAATATAATTATATTGTGTGCATTCATTTTTTCTATTGCATTCATAAAGTCTTCAGTACTTGGGTTCATAGTTTGACCACCTTCTATTATGTGATCAACACCAAAATCTTTAAATATTTTAGCTAAACCTTGCCCCATTGAAGTTGCTATAAATCCAAATTCTTTTGGTTCTTCTGATACAGCAGCTTGTTCTGAAACTTCTTTGTCTTCTTGTGCATCTTTTATTACTTTGTTTTCATGTTGTAATTTCATGTTTTCTATTTTTATAGTTAATAATTGACCATAAGCTAAAGCTTCTTGAAGAACCGTACCAGGAGTATTAGTATGAACGTGAACTTTTATTATTCCGTCATCACCAACAACTACTAAGCTGTCTCCATATTTAATCATTATATCACGCATTTTTAAGTCAGATATTTTGTCAGTTTCAAGTATAAACTCTGTACAGTATTGGAATTTTATATCTTCAGTAGATAGTCTATTTTCAACTTGTACTGAAGTAGTTTCTGTTGTTTGTATCTCTTGACTTTCTACAAATTGACCTTCTAATGATTTTAACATACCTTCGTATACTAAAACTAACCCTTTACCACCAGAGTCAACAACACCAGCTTCTTTTAAAGCATGTAATAATTCTGGAGTTCTGTCTAATGAGTTGTTAGCTTCTTTTACTAGAAGTTTCATAAATTCAATTACGTCTTCTTCTAATGCTGCAGCTTTTAAAGCATAGTCTGAACTTTCTCTTACTACTGTTAAGATAGTTCCTTCAACTGGTTTTATTACAGCCTTATAAGCCGTATCAGAACCATTTTTTAATGCTTCAGCTATATCCATGCTATTAAGTGTTTCTTTACCTTCTATTGATTTAGCTATACCTCTTATTATTTGAGATAATATAACTCCTGAGTTTCCTCTAGCACCCATTAAAGAACCTTTAGAAAGAGCCTTTCCAAGTTGTCCTATGTCATCTTGTTCTACTTTGTTTAATTCTTTTATTGCACAAGATATAGTTAGAGACATATTTGTTCCTGTATCTCCATCTGGAACTGGGAACACATTTAATTTATCTACTAAGTCTTTATGATTTTTAAGGTTATTTGCACCAGAAACAAACATATCCCTTACTTGTTTTCCGTCTATATTTTGAATCATTTCTTTCCTCCTAAATTACTTTACTCGAATACCTTGAACGTTAACGTCTATTTTGCTGACTTTTATACCTGTATCATTTTCAACAGAATATTTAACTCTTTCAATTATGTTATTTGCAACAGTCGCTATATTGATTCCATATTGCATTATAACTGATAACTCTATTTCTATAGTATTGTCTTCTAACTCTACTACTTTTACACCTTTTGCTATATTGCCTTCTTTTAGTAATTCAACTATACCTTTTATTTTTTGTGAAAAACCTACTAAACCATAGCTTTCCATTTTATCTGCTTCTATAGAGCTATCTTTTGCTGGAGCTGGGTCTTCAAATCCTTCTGGTAGTGGAA
>NZ_JADPET010000125.1 GCF_015667935.1 Clostridium sp. 1001270J_160509_D11
AAATCTTATAGTTCCTGTTTTTCCTCTCATAACTACAGATTCTGTTTTTGCCTTATTTCCGCCCATATTAACAACACCTTTTAATAAGTTTCCTTCTGTTATTCCTGTAGCAGCGAAGAATAAGTCATCACCTTTTGCTAAATCATCTATTGTTAATATCTTTTCGATATCTTCATCTGAATATCCCATCTCATGACATCTTTCTCTTTCTTGATCACTTAATGGATATATTTGAGCTTGCATATCTCCACCCATGCATTTTATTGCTGCTGCTGTTATTACGCCTTCTGGTCCTCCACCGATTCCCATAAGCATGTCAACTCCTGTTTCTTCAAAACAAGTTGCTATACCAGCTGCTATATCTCCAGCATCAAACATTCTTATTTTACATCCTAATTTTCTTGCAACTTCAAATATATAATTATGTCTTTCTCTATCTTGAGCCATAATTGTCATTTGAGTAGTTTTCTTTCCTAATGCTTTTGAAACATTTATTATATTTTCTTCCACACTTTTATTTAAATCTATAGCACCTTTTGCTTTTGGTCCTACAACTATTTTTTTCATATATGTATCGGGTGCATTTAATAGAGAACCTTTTTTCCCCATAGCTATTACCGCTATTGCATTTGGAAGGCCTTTCGCTATTAATTCAGTACCGTCAAGAGGGTCAACTGCTATATCGACTTCCATAGCTCCATCTTCTTGACTACCTACTTTTTCACCTATATATAACATTGGGGCTTCATCAATTTCCCCTTCCCCAATTACAACTTCACCTTTAATTTTTACTGATTCAAAGGCTCTTCTCATAGCTTCTACTGCAGCTCCATCAGCTCCATTTTTATCTCCTCTTCCCATAAATTGTGATGAAACTAATGCTGCAGCCTCTGTAACTCTTACAAGCTCTAACGCTAAATTTCTATCCATAATTCTCTCCTTTTTATAATTTTAATTTATATCATTCTAATTAATTTAAATTATATGTATTTTTTTAACTTTTTTATTTATTATTACCACTAATATTATACCTTATATTCATTTAATGTCTACTATTTAATTCCAATAAACATAATTTTATTAATATATTCAAAATCATAGATAATTAAAATCAAAAAAAAAATGTAGGAAAACAAATAAAAATTTATCTTCCTACATTTTTTTATAAATACCATGAAATAACACTTATTAACGTAGTTAAACTAGTTACAAGTAATACTACAGCTATTCCAATAGCTAGAATTTTGTTCATCTTAGCTTGTCTACTTTTAGCCAACTTTATTCCCTCTTTCTATTTTTCAGTATTGTCATCTTCAGAAGTTAATTCTGCAGATAATGCTACTTCTTTCTCAACAGTTCTTTCACTACATACTTTTTTTAAGTATTCCATAAATGGACCTTGAAGTTCTGGTTTCTTTAAAGCAAAGTCAACTGTTGCCTCTAAAAATCCTAATTTATCTCCAACGTCGTATCTTCTTCCTTCAAATTCATATGCATACATTGCTTCTTTTTTAGATAAAGTTTTTAATGCATCTGTTAATTGAACTTCTCCACCTTTTCCTGGTTTTTGATTTTCAAGAATCTCAAAGATTTCAGGTGTTATTATATATCTTCCTAATATGGCGATATTCGAAGGTTGTTTGCCTGGTTCTGGTTTTTCCACTAGATCCTTAACTTTGTAAACACTATCTTCTATATATTTAGCATTTATTATTCCATATTTATTAGCATCTTCTGGTGCAACAGATTGAACACCTAATATAGTTGTTCTGTATTCTTCATATGCTGACATTAATTGTTTTAGGCAAGGTACATCATTATCAACAATATCATCACCTAACATAACAGCAAATGGTTCATCTCCTATAAAGCTTCTTGCACAATAAATTGCATCACCTAATCCTTTAGGTTCTTTTTGTCTTATATAGTATATATTAACCATTTTTGTTATATTTCTTACAATTTCTAATAATTCAGTTTTTCCTTTTTGCTCTAATTCTAATTCTAGTTCAACTGATTTATCAAAATGATCTTCTATAGATTTTTTATTTTTTCCTGTAATTATAAGAATTTCTTCTATTCCCGATTCAACAGCTTCTTCTATTATATATTGTAATGTTGGTTTATCCACTATTGGTAACATTTCTTTTGGTTGAGCCTTTGTTGCTGGTAAAAATCTAGTACCCAATCCTGCAGCTGGTATAACAGCTTTTCTTATTTTCTTTTGCATATAAATCCTCCCTCCAAAATGCATTGTTATACAAAAATATATCCTAAATTAATTATTAAATAAACTATCATATTTACATATTATTCTACATTATTAATATATTTTTGTCACTTTAATTATTAGTTAACTTCTCTAGCTCAACTAATAATTTATTGAATTTATCTATGCTTACTTGGATGGATTTATCATTTGTTAAATCAACACCGCCACTTTTTAATAAATTAAGTGGCTTATCTGAACCACCTTTTTTTAGGAAGTTTAGGTAGTCTTCTGGCCCATCATTTAATATGTCTTGTGCAAAACTTATCGCACTGCTACATCCTGTAGCATATTTATAAACATAAAAACTATTATAAAAATGTGGTATTCTAGCCCAACCTATCATTGCAAGTGGGTCTACTTCAAAGTCATTTCCATAATATTTTTTTAATAAATGTGACCATAAATCATTTAATACTAATGTATTTACATTTTCGTTATTTTCTAACATAGCATGCACATCTCGTTCAAACTCCGCATACATAGTTTGTGTGTAAAGAGTATCTTTGATAAAGTCCATATATTGAGTTATATAGTACGCTTTTTGTTTATCATTGCCTGCATTTTTTATTAAAAATTCATATAGTAATGCTTCGTTTGTAGTTGATGCAACTTCATGTGTAAATATTGATGGTTGTGCATTATAATATTCTTGATTTTTTTGACTTAAGTAGCCATAAACACCATGACCTAACTCATGGACTAATGTAGATACAGAGTCTAATGAGTTATCGTAATTAAGCAATATATATGGATGATTGTTATATACAGATAGACAGTATCCGCCCCCTACTTTATCTTCGCTGGAATATACATCTATCCATCTTTCATTAAAAGCTTTATATGCTATATCTTCATATTCTTCTCCTAATGGTTCAAGCGCAGCATAAACTAAAGGAATTGCCTTATCATAAGATATATAGTTCTCTTCTTCTTCAACAATTGGCACAAACATATCATAATAATGTACTTTATCGATGTTTAATATTTTCTTTCTTAATGAGATATACTTGTGTAATGATTCACTGTTTTTATTTACTGTATCTATTAAGTTATCATAGATTTTGGGATCTACTTCATCACTATCTAAATACATCTCTAAACTTGAATTATATTTTCTAATATCTGAATAAAAAATATTAGTGTTCGCCTGTCCTATTAATAATCCTGATAGTGTGTTTATATTGTCATTATATATTACAAATTCATTTGTAAATGCTGTCTTTCTTGTTTCTCTATCTGATGATTTAATTTTAGATGAATACTCTGATGGAGTATCTCCACTATCCTTATCCATATTACTGAATAAGTCGTATATATCTGAAGGAAGTGAAAGTATATTTCCCATTTTGTTTAATATACTTTCTGATTTTTCATCTAAATAATGTTGTTTACTTTTTCGAATTTCTTGTAGATACATTTTAAACTTTTTTTCTACTTTTTTACTTTTCGTATATTCCTTATAAGTAGAATCAGGTAATTTAAGTATTTCTAATTCTAATTCTGCACATATTCTGCTGTATTTTGAGTCAACCTTGCTAACTTTATTTATCATGTCTAAATACTTATAAGAATTTTTATTTATATCTTTGCTTAATTTAGCATAAGCATATAATTTTTCTAATCTTATATCTAGTTTTTCTTTAATTTTAAGTGCTGATACAAAATGAGTTTTTGATTTAGTCACTTTGCCTACGTAATTCTCCAATTCATTTATATCTTTATTAAATTTGGATAATTCTTTTTCCCATGCTTCATCTGATTTAAATAGTGATTGTAGATTCCATGTCACATATTTATAATTTCCATGTGATTCTTCATCACCAACTTCATTTCTATTATCAGTAGGAGAAAATACACTACTATATTCGTTATTATTTAAATACCTTATCTTATTATTAGTGCGTGATGATGATACATTATTAACTTCCTTTTCGTTATAATTATTTATTCCATAAAAAATACCGCCTGTAAAAACAGTTATAAATACTATTATTCCTATTATATTTAACTTTTTGCCCATAAAAAGTCATCCTTTCTTATTATTACTTAATATTAGGATGACTTTTTTTTATTTTATTATTCAATTTTTATAAGTTTTATACAGTTTATAATCAAGTTATCCACAATCTTATCAACATATCAACAAACCTTTTCCTTGTTCATATTTGGCTTATTTAGTCCGCTTTATATTTAGTTATATATTGTATAATTGTGAATATTTTTCATACTTATCAACACTTTTCATCTATTTATTAACAGTTACCTATAAGTTGTACACATTTTTTGTAGATAACTGGAGTTTAAATTCATCTTTTTCAATTTTATCAATACTCCTAATCGATTACGTATCGAATTTATTTTATCTTATTTACTTTTGTGACCATAACTGTCATGTCATCTTCAATTTTATCAAGTTGTAATTCTAAAGCCCTATCCACTATCTTATCTATCATTTCTTTTGGATCATAAGTATTTAATTTTTTCAGGAAGTAAATTAACCAGTTTTCACCGATATCATTATTTTTACCTGCGTCTATAATCCCATCAGAAACCATGATAATGTAATCTCCATCGTTTAGTTTATAATTATGTCTATCTAGTTTAATATCAGATAAAATTCCAACAGGTAGTGATGATGATGATATAAAATCTATATCATTATTTGCTCTTTTGATATATGTTGAACAAGCACCCATTTTAACAGTCTCTAATTTGCCCTGTTTCAAATCTATAATGCCTAAATCTAATGTTGAAAAAATCTCATCTGAATTGCTAAGTAAAAGCATATTATTAATTGTCTTAATTACAATTTCATTATCAATTCTCGCTTCAATCATTTTCTCTAGTATATCGATAGTCGTCGAAGATTCATCATAGGCTCTTTTCCCTTTTCCCATGCCATCACATATGGCCATCATATATTGCCCATTATCAATCTCCATATATGTATAATTGTCTCCGCACAATACGTGTCCGTCTCTAGATAATGAAACTGCTTGGGTTGTAGCAGTGTACTTCTCCGCTTTAGTAAGAACTATTTTACAAGTATCTTTGTATATATTACAACCATACTTTTGGGCCGATAACTGTTCTCCTAAATAATCTGATATTATTTTTATCAACTTTTCATCGCATAACCCCCCATTTGCACATGTATTTTTATCAATTGTGATTTTAAATTCATCTTTTCCTTTTGTTAAATAGTTAATCTTATTAACTATGATATTATGTCTTTCTAATTCTTCTAGTATGTTTTTTTCTTTGACTAAATCTAGCATAGCACTATTTTCGATATCCTCAGATAATCCCTTTATTGATTTGGAGATATTTCTTATTTGGTCCGCTATTAGCTTTCTACCCTCTTCAAACTTCATGCTCCAATCATAATTTAGAGCAAATAATTTATAATAATAATTAGCTATTTTCATAATTTGCTCTGGATTCATACAAGATCTTCTAAATTCTTCTGGTATCGCCTCTGTACTTAACTGACCTTCTTCTAAATTCTGAATCATATCGTATATAAGTGTATATGTTTTATTAAATCTCACCTCCCAACATACTTTTTTCATACTACAAGAAGTACACTCATCTGCATAAATCATGTCAATTAACTCTGCCATGTCATTTTGATTTATGATTTCATCTTTTTGTCTTATTTTTTCAAATGTGTTTGCAAGCTCATTATAAGCTCTTTGCATATTTTCTAATTTGCTATTTGTTAAATTTTTAGTTCTCATTATATAATTGTTCACTGATTGGGATGTATTTATATTTATTTTTATAGCCGATTCAACTCTTGAAAATAGTGATTTTGGAAGAACTGATACAATCAAGGCTCCTATCAATATATCCCTTATTGAATTTATATTTGATTCTATTCCAGAAGTATATGCAAATATAATTATCCAGCTCAACACATACCCCAGAATACATAAATATCTATTTACTTTATTAAATGCGCCACCGATTAATCCTGCAAATGCATATATTCCCATATATATTGCTGATACAGCATTATTGATTATAAAAGCTAGTCCAACTATTACTCCGCAAGATGAACCTACACTTGCTCCTCCTACAACGGCTGATATCAATATAAACACTGTTGCTAAAACTGCTCTAAGCGAAATCCCCAATATAGCAGTTTGTCCTACTCCCATTATGCTGAAAGTAGCTAATAAACTAATAGATATTACTTCTTCTGTTTTTATCGCCATTTTATTTTGATTTGATATTAAGAATTTTACACCATATGCAAATATAAAAGATGATGTAAATACTATCATTGTTTCTATTCCTACAATTATAAAACTATATAATCCTGGTTTAGTGATGCATGTACATATTATTGATGCTGGTAATATTACGAACACACCTACTAAACTTAATTTAATTATTGCTGTAATTTCTTTAATTTTTTTACTAAAAATCAATATTAAAGTTAAGCATACAGCATATTTAATTATTATCGGCATTTCGTTAAATGATAGTAAAGTTCCAGCTAGGGTTGCAATATAAACTGGTATACGATATTTGTCTACTTTACATATATATAAGAAAAAAGCTAATCCTAATGGAGCAATTCCATCAATTAAGATTGATCTGCTTAATAAAAATCCAATTATCATGAAAATGAAAGTCTTTGAATCAAACATTTTCGAGAGTTTTAAGTTGTTGGTACTCAACCTCTTATTTTTAATGGTCATTGTTCTATCCATAAAAAATCTCCTCCTTTGTTTACATAAAATTGTAGCAAAGAAGGAGAAATTAATTTGTCATTTTCAGTACATAGAATCAAAAAACTTTAAGACATCTTTTTTGCTATTTGACACATTAAGCCTTCCAAATTATCGTATTCACTTACAATTATTTCGTTTAATTCAAGCTTTTCCATTATTATATCCAAAATTACTACACCAGCTGTTATAATATCTGCTCTTTTTGGTTGTAGCCCTTTTAGTCTCTTTTTATCCTCTAGTGTCATATTTTTTAGCATTTGTAGAATTTCGTCTAATTCTTTTTTGCATATTTTACTATTATGCACCTTTTCCATAGAATAGACTTCTAATTGTTGGTTCATTGCTGATACAGATGTCACTGTGCCACCTATCCCAACTAATTTTTTTATATTTTTGCTTTTTATATTATTAATAGTATCTTCTATTGTGTCCTCGATAAATGAGATAGTTTGTTTTAATTCCTCATCACTAACTATCTCATGTTTTAAAAACTTTTCTGTTAATCTAAGTGCACCTATATTTTCACTTTTGCAGAAATTAACGCCATTTTTATCTCCAACGATAAACTCAGTTGAGCCACCACCTATATCGATAACTAATATTTCTTCAAGTTCGTCCTTTTCAACGCCTTCTAACACTCCTAAAAATCCTAAGTTAGACTCTCTATCTCCTGTGATTACTTCAACATCTACCCCAGCTTCTTCTTTAGCTAATGCTATAAATTCATCAGAATTTTTGCTATCTCTTAATGCTGATGTCCCCATGCAACAAACATATTCGCATCCTTCTTCATCACATATAGCCTTAAACTCTTTTAAAGCTTGTATATTCCTATCAATCGCCTCTTTTGATATATAACCATTATTGTCTACACCTTGACCTATTCTAGTAGTGTTTACATATTTTTTTCTATTTATTATTTTTCCATCTTGATAATCAGCAGTTAATAATCTCATAGAATTTGTGCCTATATCTATTGTTCCTATTTTCATCTTATCCTCCTAACTATATAATTACCTTTAATTATATTTTCCTTGATAATTATTTCATAAAAATCAATTTGTTTATTTATATAGTTTTTATTATAAAACAAAAAAGGCAACCCAAAAAGAGTCACCATTTGCTTATTTTAATATTAAATTATTTTTCTAAATATATTATCTCGTTTTGTTTTACCATTCCTAGTTGATTTCGTGCTAAATCTTCTAATTCTGCATCATTCTTATAAGCTTTACTATTTTTAACGCTTTTTAGTTGTTTTTCTGTATCATCTAGTTCATATTTTAGTGTAGTTATTTGTTCTTTATAGTCTCTTATGTTCTGCAATTGAACTATAACTCCTATTATTAGAGAAAAAATTATAAAAAATGCAAACATACATATCAACATATATTGACCCGAAAACTTTTTTCTTAAGTTCATACTACACACCCTTTTTCATCTTCTTTTTTACCAAAGTTTTTTTAGATATATTCTTCTTTATTGTAAAAATGATGTTTGGTATGTAAAATATGATATCAAATAAAAAATGGATTGTATAGACTATAACGTAATACAAATTCTCCAATATTGCGACTAAAGTCAATATTATTTTCTTTATTAATGACTTTATGAAATTTATAACCATATTATTAAACTTAAGTATAAACTTGCTTATAGTGTTGTAATATAAAACAAATCCAACAACTAGTGCTACAAAATGATAATATCTCAGTTGAAACTTACTGATTGTATTAACAACAATAAAAATTATAGCTGTTATAATCAGCCAAAACAGTATATCAAATATAAAAGATAACTTTTTAATAAATTTAAAGTTATTTTTTAATGACCTGTTAATATCAAATAATATTCCTATTACTATTCCACCGTAAATAGTTGCATAAAATACATTTAAATCTTGTATAAAGTAATTCATCTATTTAAATACCTTTTTGAAAAAACTTTCTTCCGGATTTTTAGATTTAGAATATACGATGGAGTTTATAGTACCTTGAACACTTATTATATTTTCTTCAAGATTTAACTTATTCATATCTAAGCCCTCTCCATCTATAACC
>NZ_JADPET010000126.1 GCF_015667935.1 Clostridium sp. 1001270J_160509_D11
AAAAATATAAATTCTCATATAAATAAAAAAATATGCTAAAATTGATGAAAAATTGGAAAAATAAGTATAAAATAAAAAATAAAATAAAGGTTGCGAATATCTTTTCGCACAAAGGGGGACATTGAGTTGGACAAATTATATGATGTGATAATAATCGGATCTGGCGTTGTGGGAAATGCTATTGCCAGGGAAATGTCTAGATATAATTTAAAAATAGGAGTATTAGAAAAAGAATTAGATGTATGTAATGAGACGAGTGCGAGAAACTCAGGGGTACTGCATGCAGGGTTTAATAACAAGCCAGGTACACTTATGGCTAAGTTTTGTGTTGAAGGAAATCAAGGTTTTGACCAAGTTGCAGATGAGCTTGGAGTACCGTTTAAAAGATGTGGGAAACTAGTTGTAGGATTTAATGAAGAAGATAAGCAAAAACTTATAGCTATGAAAGAGCAAGGCGAAAAAAACGGTGTTAAGGGTCTTGAGATAATAGGCAAGGACAAAATAAAAGAAATTGAGCCAAATATCGACGGTGAATTTGCAATGTGGTCTAAAACTACAGGTATTTTAAATCCATTTTTACTTACAATAGCTCTTGCTGAAAATGCAGCAGAAAATGGGGTAGAGTATTATTTTGCAAATGAAGTAATAGATATAAATAGGATAGATGAAATTTACAATATAAAAACAGTAAAAGATACATATAAAGCTAGATGGGTTGTAAATGCAGCAGGACTTTACAGCGATAAAATCTCAAAAATGATTGGAATAGACGATTATACAATCCACCCATGCAGGGGAGAGTATTTTATATTAGATGAAAAAGTAGGCTCAAAATTGAGCCTTCCAGCATATCCAGTTCCAAATCCAAAAGAAGGTGGGCTTGGAATCCACTTAACTCCTACAATAGACGGTAATGTATTTATCGGACCAAGTAGTGAATATATAGAAGAAAGAGACAATTATTCTGCTACTCAAAAGATAATGGACTTACTAATTAAAGACGGGGCAAGAATATTCCCACATATAAAAAGAGAGGATTTCATAAGAAATTTTGCGGGAATTAGACCAAAACTCGCCTCAAAAGAAGAAGGTGGATACCACGATTTTGTAATAGAAATGAGAGATGAAGTTCCAAACACTATAAATTTAGTCGGTATAGAATCACCAGGGCTTACAAGCTCAACTCCAATTGCAAAATACGTAGTATCTTTATTGAAACAAAAAGAAAAACTTACAGAAAACGAAAACTTCAATCCAATTAGAAAGCCTATAGTCACATTTGTAGACAAATCAATTGAAGAAAAAGAAGCATTAATCAAAGAAAATCCAGATTATGGCGAAGTTATTTGCAGATGCCAAACTATAACAAAAGCAGAAATTATTGAAGCTATAAATAATCCACTAGGAGTTGAAACTTTAACAGGAATAAAATACAGATGCAGAGCTATGATGGGAAGATGTCAAGGTGGATATTGTGAAACGAGAATAGCAGGTCTATTAGAAGAAGTTAAACATAAAAATAGAGAAGATGTGATTTATTCAAGAGAAGGTTCTAATATGTTTGTTGGGAAGGTGAGAGAGTAATGGTTGAAAATAAAGACGTTGTAATAGTTGGGGGCGGCCCTGCAGGCCTTGCAGCAGCTCTAGAGCTAAAACACAAGGGAATAGAAGATATACTTATTGTCGAGAGAGAAGATAAACTAGGCGGTATATTAAAACAATGTATTCACGATGGTTTTGGTCTTACTCGATTTAAAGAAACATTAAGCGGTCCAGAATACGCCTATAGATTTATAAAAGAAGTTGAAAAAGAGAAAATAGATTACATTACAGATGCCACAGTTATAGATATAAATAGAGATAAAGTTGTCACTGCTGCTACAAGACAAGGCTTAAAACAATACAGAGCTAAAGCTGTTATTTTGACTATGGGATGTAGAGAGAGAACAAGGGGAGCAATTTCAACTCCAGGAACGAGACCTGCAGGAATATACAACGCCGGAGTTGCCCAAAGATATATAAACTTGACTAATACTATGGTTGGAAAAAACGTAGTAATTTTGGGCTCAGGTGATATAGGTCTTATTATGGCGAGAAGACTCACACTAGAAGGAGCAAATGTTAAGGCAGTTGTTGAGCTTTCACCATATGCAAATGGACTTCCAAGAAATATTGAGCAGTGCTTAAACGACTACAACATACCTCTATATTTAAGCCACACTATAACTAACATAGAAGGAAAAAGCAGAC
Organism: Clostridium sp. 1001270J_160509_D11; assembly: GCF_015667935.1. Classification (GTDB taxonomy): domain Bacteria; phylum Bacillota; class Clostridia; order Peptostreptococcales; family Peptostreptococcaceae; genus Intestinibacter. The sequence goes on from NZ_JADPET010000126.1 coordinate 2,251, forward strand.
TTGAGGCCGTTGTAGTAAGTGAAGTAGACGAAAAAACTAGAAAAATAATTCCACAAACAGAAAAAAGATACGAATGTGATACTTTGATACTTTCAATAGGGCTTATTCCAGAAAATGAATTATCACTAAAAGCAGGTGTAGTATTAGACAAAAGAACAAAAGGTGCAGTAGTAGATGAAAACTACCAAACTTCAGTAGAAGGTATTTTCGCAGCGGGAAACGTACTTCAAGTACACGACTTAGTCGACTTTGTATCGTTAGAAGCTGAAAGACTAGCAGATCACGTTTGTGAATATATAAATGACGGCAAATTAAAACAGTGTGATATAAATATAGAGTCTGGCGAAAATATAAACCACACAATTCCACAAAAGATAAGTGGAACTAAGGATTTTATACTTTCATTTAGAGTTAGAAAGCCTTTTAAAGAATGTAGGGTCGATATAATTCAAGATGATGAAGTTATAAAAACTAAAAAATACAAAAAGGCGATACCAGCTGAGATGATTCAAATAAAAATTTCAAAAGATGAAATAAAAGAAAATGGGGATTTGAAGGTGATTATAAGTGAATAGAAAATTTACATGTATAGTTTGTCCAAATGGATGTGAAATAGAAGTTGAGTATGAAGGAAAAGATGTAAAAAATATTGAAGGAGAGGGATGTAGAAAGGGAAGAGAATACGTAGTTCAAGAACTAACTGACCCAAGACGTAATATAGCCTCTTCTGTGATTTTATTAAATGGAGAACTCCCACTTGTAAGTGTAAGGCTTACTAACCCTATCCCAAAAGATAAGATATTTGACGTTATGGATATAATCAAAAATATAAAACTAAAAGCTCCAGTAGAAGTAGGAGATATAGTTGTGAAAAATATAATGGGTTATGACAGCGACCTTATAGTTACAAAGCAAGTAGGTGTAAAATAATATGTCTCAAATAAACGAAATACTAGATAATATAAATCTTCCTCAAATTATGAAAGTAAGCCAGACATTTGACAATACTAAGCTAGATGATGTTGAGGGTGATTTAAATCAAAAGCTAATTTATAAAAATATTAAAGACAAGATAAAACCGGGGATGAAGATTGCGATAACTGGGGGAAGTAGGGGTATAAGTTCTTATAAAGAGCTTATGAAGACTATAGTGAGCTTTGTAAAAAAATGTGGTGCAACTCCGTTTATAGTGCCATCTATGGGGAGTCATGGAGGAGGAACATCAGAGGGACAAGAAAATATGCTCAAAAAACTAGGCATAACAAAGAAATCTGTAGGATGCGAGATAATTTCTTCTATGGATGTTGTAGAAGTAGGAAGGACATCTAAAGATTTGTCCGTCTATATCGATAAAAACGCGGCAAATGCAGATGGAATTATCTTATTAAATCGAGTTAAACTCCACACCTCATTTAGAGGTAAATACGAAAGCGGATTGATTAAGATGATGGCGATCGGCCTTGCAAAGAGAAAAGGAGCCGATATGACACATTTTCTTAGATATGAAAATATGGCAGAAAATCTAGTTGAAGTAGGAAAAATAGCAATAAATAACTTAAATATAATATGTGGAGTTGCTAGTATAGAAAATGGATACAATGAAGTAGCAGATGTATTTGTACTGAATAAAGATGAAATACTGCAAGAAGAGCCAAAGATACTAGAAAAATCAAAACGCCTTATGCCTAGGATTTATTTAGATGATATAGATGTACTTATTGTAAACGAAATAGGAAAAAACATAAGCGGCACAGGAGTCGACACAAATATAGTGGGCAGATTTCACACAAATGCCGCCAGTGGTGGGCCAAATACAGTAAAACTCGGTTTTTTAGATATAAGTGAAAAATCAGGCGGAAATGGAAATGGCATGGGACTTGCAGATTTTGTATCTAAAAAGTTTTTTAGAAAGATAGATTTTGAATCTACTTATATAAACGCCATTACATCCACAGAACCAAATAGTGTAAAACTTCCACTCGTATTAGACAACGATAAATACGTATTTCAAGGTTGTGTAAAACTATGTGGAGTTAAAAACATACAAGATATAAAATTAGTTATAATAAACAACACAAAGGAATTAGACGAAATTTATATGAGTAAATCTGCATTTGAAAACGCAGTAGATAAATCAAAAGTAAAAAAAGAATCTGAATTATTTGATATACCTTTTGACGAAGAAGGCAATTTAGATCTATATCGCTAGGTATTGTTATATAAACTACAAACTCAAAGTGAAAATAATTATAAAATATAACAAAAAACAGTAAAAAATTATTTTATTTTATTGAATTGTGTTAATATTGTGATATTTTAAGTTAATATATCGATAGAAATTAGATTTATAAAAACTTATAATTTATCTTAAGAAATATGAAATCAAACTTAAATTTACAAAAAGTTAAATGTAAGAAATAAAGGGGGTAATTAATATGACAAGTATGGCTTGGGGCTTTATGTTAACAGTATGGGCTACTATATTTATAACAGAAGGAATAGCAATGAGAAGAATATTAAAAGGATACGATGAAAAACATAAATCAAGAAGTGGTCAAAAAATAAGCTAAAATTTTAATTTTTATTTAATGACATTTGCAATTATAATAAATAAATAAAACTAATTTATATCAAAATATTAAATCACAAGAAAAGACTTATTGTATTGGGGATATGCAATAAGTCTTTTTTATTCTAAAAAGACAAGGAGCCGATTACTATGACGAAGGGGATACTAAGCAACGGACGAAGCCGCCCGCGCCTGAGCGTAGCGAATTTAGTTATAATTTAAAATTTAGTCTGTTAAAAAAGGGTTAAGAAGAGTATCAATTAATGTTAAAAAACCGTAAAAACATCATACATTATGTTAATGAAGGGTAAAATATGCGTATAAACACACAATTTTCAGAAAATTTCTAATATAATAGAAGTAAGTAAGAAAGGAGTGGATACTATGACAGGTATAGCTTGGGTTTTTATGTTAGTAGCGTGGACAATAATTATAGTTGCTGCAGTTTGGGCAATGAAGGAGATTCTAAAAAATAGTTAACTTATGACTTAAAATGACTAGTAGGAGAAAATAGACCGTGAAAATTTACAAAACATACTTAAATTATTTAAAAATTATTGATATATACAATATCGATATTAAGAGTTTAAAACATAAAAAAGCTTTTTAAAGAATTAATAGATTTTCTTTAAAAAGCTTTTTTTAGTTTCTTTAAAAAGCTTGAATATCCTTTTTAATAGTATTATCTAAATCTTTCTCGAAAGACTTTTCTTTTAATTGCTTGTTTAAATCTCTTATCTCATCATTTGAAATAAAAGATCCTTTTATAGTTGGGTCTATAATTTCTACTACTGTTTTTGCATCAAAATCAACATAGTCTACTACATCTTCTATATTTTCTATTAAAAATTCTAAGTTTTCTTGTGTAGAAATTTCGTAAGTTTTCCCATGCTTAATTAAATACTCTGATATTTGATAATCTTCATTCAATACTTTAAAAACTTCCCCAGATGGATCTAATACATCTTTGTATAAAGTTGCATATTCTATAAGTTGAATTTGTTTTATTAAGTTTTCTTTTTCTGTTAATTCACCGTAATTATTGTTCAGAAATCCTACTAGACCAAAATCCCAGTTTGGGTCTAATATACCTTCTTTGCGGTAACTCATATCATATGAGGACATACTTAAATTTTCATCTAAAGCCTTGTCTCTAAGTTTTGTTAATTCTTTAATGCTTAAATCTTCCAATTCTATAATTGTGCTTTTTTTTTGCTTCATCATATTTTCATATAATGTATCTTCCTTTATATCTTTATTATCTGCAAAACTAAAAGCTGCATCTGAACATAAAGATAATGACAAGGATAAAATTAATGCAGTTATCTTTTTTATCACAAAGATATTCACCCTTTTATCTTTTAATTATTAATAGTGTAATGCTTATGGGAATTATTGTCAATTATGTAAATTTAAGATTAAAATTTAATTTTAACTAATTATGTATATGATAGAAACTATTTCAATATAATAACGTCATTATCTTGTAAGATATCTTTCACGAATTTAATCCTATTTTAAAAATAAATTATAGCACATTCAGAAGGTGCATTTACAACAACCGCTAATTCATCATCTTGAGCTATTATTTTAGAACTTATTAATTTATCTTTTAATACAGATATTATCTTGTCTTGTTGTGGATTTTTAAATCTAAGTAAAGCTTGACATTCATGTGATACAACTTTGTCTACATCTACTTTTTCTTTAATAAATGCATCTACATTATTTAGACGATGATCATATATATCGAGTACATCAGCATAAACTGCACTTCCTGTAGCATCTTTTCCAGCGCCTTTACCAACAAATGATACCTCTCCTAAGAAATCACCATTTACTACAATTATGTTAAACTCATTGTCTATTTTAGATATTATATCGTCATTTCCAACTAAAACTGGTCTAACATATCCATTTACCTTGCCATCGTGTATTTTGCTACGTCCAACTAATTTTATTTTGCATCCAAGTTGTTTCGCATATTCTATATCCTTTGGCTCTATATTGTTTATTCCTTCAAGATAGAAATCTTTCCAGTATATTCTCTTTTTAAATGATAAAGTAGATAAGATTGATAACTTTCTACCTGCATCATATCCCATTACATCAGACTCCGGATTAGCCTCAGCAAATCCAAGCTCTTGAGCTTGTTTTAAAGCCTCATCATAAGATAAATTTTCATCATACATTTTTGATAAAATGAAGTTAGTAGTTCCATTTAATATTGCAGATATAGAGTCAATCTCATTTCCTTCTAGTGATTCTATCAATGGTTTTAAAACTGGAATACCACCACCGACAGATGCTTCAAATTTTATACAAACTCCATTTTCCTTAGCAATACTTACTAATTCTCCGCCAAACTCTGCCAACATATCTTTATTTGCAGTTACTACATTAATTTTATTTTCTAACGCTCTTTTTAAATATTCATAAGATGGATGTAAGCCCCCTAGTAATTCTACTATTACATCTACATCTTTATTAAATATATCTTCTATATCCGATGTTAAAACATCAGAATGTTTTCTGTGGGCATGCTTGCTTACATCCCTGACAAGTATTCCTTCTATACTTATATCCCTCTTATCCTTGTTGTTATCTATGATATCAACTAAGCCACTTGCTACTGTTCCATATCCTAATATCCCTAGTTTCATTTTTTTACCTCCTACTAGTAATTTCTTTATATTATTTATTGATTTTGTGTATTAAAAAAGAGGCTTACCCTCGAACTAATTTTCTTAGAATAAAAATTCACTCTGCTCATATCGCCAACGACTTCGTACGTTTCTTAAGATAATAAGTTGAAATAAAAAAACTCGTCCTTGTAAAAAAGGACGAGATGTATTCCCGCGGTTCCACCTAATTTGATAAAAATCCACTCAAAATCTTAACGCGATTAACGGTAAGTCTTACTAAAATAAGAAAAATCTTAAAACTTCAGACCACAGCTCCTAGGTAGTTTTCAATCCCTCTAATTTAGAAAATCTCACAGCTCATAAATTTTCCTCTCTGGAAACCGAATTAGATTTACTCTTCCTATTCATTGCCTTTTTTAATTAAATTAGTTAATAATATAATATGATATAATCAGAAAATTGTCAACATTCTTTTGTATTATTTTTCCTTTTTATTCCAGTCCTATTTCGCTTTTTATATAAAAGCCTTGCATTGACCTCAGACCCAGATAAAATCGTCCAACTACTCAAATACAGCCATGTTATAAGCACGATTACACCACCTAAACTGCCGTAAATTACATCGTAGTTTGAAAAGTTGTTAACATAAAACGAATAACCATAAGTCACTGCAATCCATAAAAACGTAGAAAGCACAGCACCAGGGATGGAATCTGCAATTCTCATTTTTGTATTTGGCATAGCAGTATAAAGTATCACCAATATAATTATAACGAATAATATCCCCACACTATATCTCAGGATATTCCATATATAGATAAAATACTTGTCAAGCCCTATTAAATCAAACGCAAAAGTACCTATCTTTTCTCCACCTATAAGTAAAATCATTGATATTAAAATAAGTAATAATAACATAATTGAAAAAATCATTGAAATAAATAATACCTTAAAAAACGACCTATTTTCATTAACTCCATAAGATCTATTAATCCCTCTTATCAATGATTTTACCGCCTTTGACATAGACCATATAGCTAAGAAGAAACTGCTTATTAAAAGTTTAAAACTTCTATTTCCTATAACTGATCTAATTAAACTGTTGATTACTACAAATGCACTCGAAGGTATCAAGCTCTCTATTATATTTATATATCTATTTAAATATATAATCGGTATAAAAACTACTGCACTTATCGTAAATAATAAAAACGGGAATAAGCTAAGCAGTAAATAAAATGCTACCTCTGCTGCCCTTGAACTTATATTGCCAACTTCTATTGTTCCATATGTTCTCTCAAAGCGATATTTCATATGCAGTATTTTTTTTACTATTTTCTTTATTGTTTTCAACTCCTTTCAAAATTTTGTTTGATATTGAATTTTTTACAAAATTGCTTTATATACATTATAATAAATTATTTGGATTTTTCATTAACTAAATATTATTTTTTGCTTTGTATTAAA
>NZ_JADPET010000127.1 GCF_015667935.1 Clostridium sp. 1001270J_160509_D11
ATTCCCCTTCTATTTATTTCACAATATTATTTTTTTAAGCTTGGAATATTTGAACCACAAATAAAAGGAATTGAGGTAAATGCAGTAAAAGGGAAGTACATAAAAGATATAGATAAGTATGTTATCAAATTGAATAAAGGAGTTGTATTTTCAGCTGGTGATTATGTGAAATTTCCATCATATGCAAAAGATCCAGTAGTTGAATTTAAAAGTCTAGACGAAGATAATAAAGTAGAAATAAGAGACAACTCTAAAAATATTAAAAATACTGTCAAAATAACAGGGAAAAAAGAAGGACTTACATCTATCGCAATAGTTCAAAATAATAAAATATTAAAGCGATTTAACATATTAGTAGTAAATCCTAAAGTTGTCAACTTAAATGCAGAAATAGATGGAGATTTAAAATATGTAGGTGATATGGCAAGTATAAAGGACTATGTAGAAGTAGACTTTGATAGATTCAACGAAGAATACAAAGTTGAATATAAAAGTTCTAATGAAGATGTATTAAAAGTAGATGATAATAAAATTTATGCTGTAGGTGTTGGAAATGCAACAATTACAGCAAGAGCAGATTTTAAAGAAGAATCATTTAAATATAATATAGTTGCAAAATTAAAAAGTATAAGTGTTAAGAAAAACATAAGTCTAGATATTGGAGAAACAACAACTATACAAGCATCTGTTACAACAGAGCCTCAAAATTTAAAAACACCAAAAGTAAAATATGCGTTTGCAGAAAATAAGCTACCAGTACAGAGAAAAATAAGATTAGATAGCAATGGTCAAATTGTAGGTATTAGAGAAGGCGTAGAAAAACTAGTAGTATCATGTGGAAGTGGTGAAAATAAAGTTAAAAAATATGTATATATCACAGTAAAAGAAATTAGCATAGAAGATAAGGCTGTCGAAGGATTTTATTTAAGTTATTATTTTATGGAAGATGATTTGGTACTAAATTTAGAATGGGATGAAATGAATGATGCACAAACATATGAAGTATATATAAAAGATAATAAATTAGAAAATAGTGACTATGAATTAGTAAAAACTATAGATAAAGACAATATTACAAAACGAGATGGCAAAATAAACGAAAAAATTACACTTGATTCTAAAAAATCGAAAGAATTTGACTATGATATATATGTAGTTGCACGTAATAAAAATCAAGTCTCACAAAAAAGTAAAATTTATAAAGTAGAAAACAGTGAAAATAGCGATGATTCAGAGAAGACTGATTCAGATAATGATTCAAATTAAATTTTAATTATTATAATAAAAAATATAATAGCAAAATAGAATTAACATATTTTGTAAAAAAACATAAAAAATACTTTTTTTGTGTTATAATCAGAATGAATAAGTAAACTTATATAAAACTAGTCTGTTTCAAAATATAAATATTTCATATATGGGGATTATGTAGGACATTATAACTAATAGGGGGATTTAGGTTGTGTGTAATTATAAAAATATATTATTAAAAAGTCCGACACCATTGGTAATAGTTGAATTCCAAAATAATCATGCGATTATAACGGAATCAAATGTAGCATATAAATCAGTTATAACAGAATCAGCTTCTTACATTATAGAAGAGATTATAACTGACTGTATAGTAAATTCTAACTCTAGACAAATAAAAATAGAGCAAAACTTCTATAATTTACAAATATAAAAAATAGATGAATGTAAATTTAGTGTTTGGTTTTATAAGATAGAGTGTAACTCTAAAAATATAAATGAAAAGTCATCAACTGACATAACAAATATAAGGAATTATTATAATTGGGATAAGGGAGAAGTTATGTGTTTTATATCACATGAAATAAAAAATCCTTTAAATATGATATTGGCTACTATGCAACTTATAGAAAAGAAAGCTGAGAAAAATATATATCCAAAAGATATTTTACAGCATGTAGAATTAGTTAAAAGAAATTCATTTAGAATTATGAAGATAGTAAATGATTTATCATCAAAATCAAAAATAGAATTAGGATATGAAACATTTAATCCTACTAACCAGGACATTGTTTATTTTGTAGAGGATATATGTGAGTCTGTAAGAGATTTTGTAAATATAAATGAGATGAATATTATATTTGACACAGATATTGAAGAATTAGTGGTGGGATTTGATTCGGAAAAGATTGAAAAAATAGTACTAAATCTTATTTCTAACTCTCTAAAATTTAGAAAGAAAAAAGATGGTATAGTACTTGTTTCATTAAGTCATGATAAAGACTTTGTATATATAAAGGTTAAGGATAATGGCATAGGAATATCTAAAGAAAATGCAAAGAGAATATTCAAAATATTTGAAAGAGTCAATGATAAGAGAAGCATTGTCAAACAAGGCACAGGAGTTGGACTTTCTTTAGTAAAGACTTTTGCCAAATTACACAATGGCTCTGTATCTGTAAAAAGTAAACTAGGACAAGGGAGTGAATTTACCGTAAAAATAGCAAATACATTAACAAGTAAAGACGAAACGCAAGATGAATATGAATTGACAAAAGATGAAAGAATACAAAATATAAGAGTAGCTTTTTCAGATTTACATTAAATTTTAAATATTTAATATATAAACAACAAAACAGATTATTACCTAGATTAGGTATAATCTGTTTTTTTTACGAATAATATTAACAAAAAGATTAGATAGGGGTAATTTTTGTGATAAAAAGAGCAAAGAGAATTAATGAATTGAGTGTAAAGCTTGCTGAAGAAGCATATAAAGCATATACAGGAAAAAAAGATTACAAGAGAGCTTTAGAGATATATAGTATGCTCGCTACTTATGAGTGTATTCCAAAAAATATATCCAATTATTCTAAAAATATGATGTCTAGACTAGGGAAAAAGATAAAAGAAAACAACAAATAAAATTTGATTGGGGTGATTAATATAGAATACGAAATAATTGTGAAATACAATGGAGATATATTAAAACTAGAAGACGAATTGAATGTAAGTATCGAGATATTAAACGACAATTTTGCAATTATAACATCAACTGATCCAAGTTTATTTGAAGGACTATTAGATTATAAGGAAATAGAATATATAGAAAGACCGTTTATATTAGAAACACAAGATGACCAGAGTTTTTCTAGGTCAGGAATAACTGCTTTTAAAAATAGAACTAATTTAACTGGAAAGGGAACATTAATAGGACTTATAGATTCGGGAATAGATTATACACTTCCGATATTTAGAGATGCTTTAGGCAATTCAAAAATACTTTATTATTGGGACCAAGCATTAGGGAACAGTCCTCCAGAAGGATTTACACAGGGAACTTTATATACAAATTCAGATATAAATGAAGCTATAAACGGAAATAAATATATACCAATATCTATTACAGCTATGCATGGAACACATGTAGCTTCTATTTGTGCTCAAATTGCTACAAATGCACAATTTATAGTGGTGAGAGTTGGAAATAGACAGACTGATGTATACTCTAGAAGTACAGAGTTTATGAGAGCGATTAAGTTTGTATTGGATAGAGCCTTAGATGAAGATAAACCAATTGCTATTAATATTAGTTATGGGACAAATGAAGGTTCACATAGAGGAGAATCATTATTTGAACAATATATAGATGATATGTGTCTATATTGGAAAAATAATATAGTCGTAGCAGCTGGTAATAACGGCAATAAGGGGGGACATAAAAGGATAGATTTAAATATAGAAAATCAAAATACTGTTGAATTTGTGGTGGGGGAAAGTGAAACAGTACTCAATATAAATATTTGGCCAAATTTTGCAGATATATTCTCAATAACAATAGTTGACCCATCTAATAATTCTTCACAAAGCATTTCTGTAGAAAATAGTGAAGTATCAAACAATATAAGAGGGACTCTTATAACAGGTGTTTTTTATGAAATCATGCCTTATTCAATTCAAAGAAGAATAACTATTAGGCTCAGCTCTAATAATCAAATTACGCCAGGAATATGGAAAATTGAGTTTACAAAAATTGAAATTGTGGATGGAAGAGTAGACTTATACCTTCCGACATCAGAAGGATTAAGTCCAGATACTAGATTTTTATCTCCAAGCGCTATATTAACAGTAACAGTTCCTGGAACAACAAGTAGAGTAATAACTGTCGGAAGTTATAATGCTAGAACAGATGTTGTATCTTCATTTTCTGGAAGGGGAGATACAAGTATGGGAATTTTAAAACCAGATATCTTGGCACCAGGGGAAAATATATTAGGTTACTTAAGTGGAGGGACAATTGGGGCGCTTACTGGAACAAGTATGGCAACTCCACATGTAACAGGATGTTGTGCCTTACTTATGGAGTGGGGTATAGTTCAAAAAAATGATGTCTATTTATATTCTCAAAAATTAAAAGCATTGCTACTTCAAAATGCAAGACGAAGTACAAATGGTGTATATCCTTCAGATTCAAACGGATATGGATTTTTAGATATGTCAGATATTTATTTTAACAGAGAATTTAGAAACTTAGATGAAATAATAAGTTTAGATAAAAAATCAAATAACAAATTAAATTTATATAAAAGGCAAGTAGATCCATATATCAATTCAGCAGTTGTATATTTTAATAATGAAGCAGCATTTTATGATAGTTTATCAAATTTAAATATAGAAAATTATTTTAGAAAACTTAGTGATAATAGTGGAATCTTTTCAGGACTAGATATACAAACTATATTTCCACAGCAGTTTTTTAATATTCCAGAGGTAATAAGCTTTGAAAGTTTACTGGAAATGAGTTTGTTATCAGAAGTATCTTCAAGTTCATCAAGCGGATTTTTTGTAAACGAAGATGAAAATATAAATTATATAAAAAACAACCCAAATTTGAATTTAACAGGACGAAATATAATAATTGCTGTTGCGGATAGTGGAATAGATTATCTACACCCAGATTTTATAAATGCAGATGGAACGAGTAAAATTCTTTATTTATGGGACCAAGGTGTAGAAGGCAACCCACCAGAGGGATTTTACTTTGGAACAGAATATACAAAAGAAGATATAAATAGGGCAATTAGTGAAAATGATAGGAGTTTATCAACTGATGATGTTGGAAGTGGGACATTAATAAGCGGAATTTGCGCAGGGCTTGGTAGAGAAAACCCACAATATGAAGGGATTGCAAAAGATAGTGAACTTATAGTTATAAAATTAGGAAAAATAGATAATAGATATAATAATGCATATTACTACATGGCACGAGATTATGCTAGAAAGAAAGCAAGAGAATTAGAAAGACCGCTTATAATAAATACATCAGTAGGTGCAAATAGCGATTTAGGATTTATAAACAGGGCAACACAGTCTACAATATGGTATCAATATGGCGAATGTGAAGTAGCGGGAATCGGTAATGAGGGGAACACCCAAACCCATGCAAGTGGCAAGATATCTATCTCGGGTGAAACCCAAACAATTGAAATTGAAATCGAAGAAGAAGAGGATTTTTTAAAAATTGAAGTTTGGATTTGTCGTCCAGATAGAGTAAATATAAAAGTAGTTTCGCCAACAGGAGAAGAAAGCAAAGATATAGGATTAGGTTATTATAAAGAAGAATATGGACTTTTTAATTTTGAAAATACAAGTTACGCTATCTTTTATATATTCCCAACTTCTTATTCTGGGCAAGAATTTATAATAATAAATTTATTTAATGCTACTCCAGGAATTTGGAAAATTAACTTAACAGGAGTATATATAAATAGCGGTTGTTATAATGCATATCTTCCAAATAAAAAGTTGATAAACAATGGTACAAGATTTATTGAATCTAATCCTTTTTATACAACGAATTTTCCAGCAGTAGACAGAAATATATTTACAGTTGGCGCATACGACATGATAAATATGTCTATGTGGCCACAATCTTCAAGAGGACCTAATATAAGAGATATACAAAAACCAAATATAGTTGCACCTGGAGTAAATATAATATCATCTTATCCAAACAATAGATATGGAACAATAACTGGTACAGCAGCTGCAGCGGCATTTGCATCTGGTGTAGCAGCGCTATTTTTCCAATATGTAACTCAAAATAATCAATATAAACGACAAGGATTTAGCCAAAGTATTTACACATTCTTTGAGCTTGGAGCAGATAGAGAAGAAGGAGTACAATATCCGAATTTTATACAAGGATATGGACTTTTAAATGCTAGAAAGATTTTTGAAATATTTAGATAGATATAAAACTTATGATGAAAATAAAAATAATTCAATTATAAGGAGAAAGAAATGCCTATATTAAATAGTGAAATAAAATCTTATAATATAATTTATACTGGAAGAAAAGAGAGCTTAATAGAATCTCTTATTAATAATAATATAACGCAGTATATCTTTCTAAATGATTTATTGCTTGTCATATATGTAGGAAATGATTTTAATGAAAATATATTTGATAGGATAAATCAGATAGTATGGTGGGAATCTCCATACTCAATGAGTTCGTTAATAAATATAACAGATAATTTGTCACAAGGAGTTCCCATATTACAAGCTACTGATATGTCTAATATGAGTAATAATTTATATAATAGATTGCAAGGCGAAGGAAGCATAGTAGCGATTATAGATTCAGGAATAGATTATTTAAATCAGGATTTTATAAATGAAGATGGAAGCAGTAAAATTCTTTATTTATGGGATCAAGAAAGTGATTATGGCTCTCCACCAGATAATATGTTATTTGGAAGTGAATACAATAAAGAACAGTTAAATGAAGCTATAGCAAATAATAATGCAGATTTAAGCAGAGATGAAATTGGAACTGGAACTATGGCAGCGGGAATTGTGGTTTCGGAAGGAAAAAATAATCCTGCTTATAGAGGAATTGCACCAAAAGCTGAGCTTATAGTAATCAAGTTGAGAAGTTATATATCTCTTTTTAAAGAGGGTAGAATAAATTATAAAAATACAGATTTTTTAGTTGCAATATCATATATAATCCAAAAATTTAAAGAAATAAACCGTCCTATAATACTTAATTTTACATTAGGGACAACATCAGGAAGAGATATTTCACAAACTTTATTAAATACATTTAATGAATTATATCAATCGGGATTTATATTAGTAAGTGGAGCCGGAAATCAAGGAAATACAGATATACACTATTCAGGTAATGTCTCTAGTGGAAATTCAGTAGATATTAATTTTCAAGTTGGAGACGATAAAAACCTAACAATATTAGTCGATGGATATAAAGTCGATAGATTTAATTTAGCTTTAATTTCTCCATTTGGAGAAATCAGCACAACGGTGACATATAGTCCAAATTTTAATTTATATAGAGGTAAATTTAACTTAGAAGATGTCATATATAGTATCTCATATAGCTATCCATGGATTTCTACAGGTTCGATGCAGATATCTATAAATTTAGAAAATGTTTATTCGGGAATTTGGGCTTTGAGAATTACAGGTGCAGATATTATAAATGGAAATTTTGATGCCTATCTTCCGAATAAAAATTTAATATCTCAAGACACTAGATTTATAGATAGCGATTCTAACTCGACGATAACGAGATATGGACTTTTAAGAGAGGTAATAACAGTAGGAACATACAATACAAAATCAAATAGCATGTGGATTGGCTCATCAAAAGGGCCCGCAACAGGAGCTGATTTTATATTAGACATAGTTGCGCCAGGAGTAGATATAATATCAAATTATATAAATAATACTTTTAATACGGGGACAGGAACAGGAATAAGCAGCTCCGTAACATGCGCAGTTATTGCTTTATTGATTGAATTTATAGTAAAAGAAACAGATTTTTATAGGTTATCAATATACAGTGAACCTATAAAAACATATTTGATGCTTGGTGCAACACAAAAATCAATATACACATATCCTAATACATCATATGGATATGGAATTTTAAATTACCAAAACACACTAGAACGTATATCTGAAAATTTATAAATTAAAAAATATGCGTTTTACATCAAATTATTCATTATGCATTTATAATTCTTTTTTGGATAAAATAAGACAAAAAGAATTGGGAGGTGTAATTTTGTCAAAAGATAATATAAATTACAGCAAAGAATGTTATAGCGAACATGGTGTAAATCGCCAACTAAGTGGGAGAAGAAATAAAAGATTACATTCAAATGTGTGTTTAAATAATGGCTACACAGCAGCTTATTCAGACCAAGCATATGTAGATCCAGAAACTAATGTAACTGCACCATCTGAGGTACAAACTGAAGAGGCGAAAAATTGGGTAGATAATGGCAGCAAACTATAATATATGAAATGAAAAAGAGTAAACTACTGTTTGCTCTTTTTTATTTTATAATTAGATTTAAATTGATAAGTAAAATTATATATAAAAATAAAATTATAAGTTGACATTTTGTGGTAAAAGACTACAATTACAATATAAATATTTTTAAATGGAGGAAAATACAATGAAAGGAATTAGAAGAGAATTTACAAAATTATATAGCTATCTATACTTTATATTCTGGGGCTTTTATTTTAGCGCTGGATACTTCTACTGCAAAAATATAAAAAGTAAATCTTTTCTAGGGAGTTCATATTTGACTTGCATTTAAATTAAAATTTTAAATTAGCCAAATAATGTTATATTTATGATAAAAAAGAGAACTCTGAA
>NZ_JADPET010000128.1 GCF_015667935.1 Clostridium sp. 1001270J_160509_D11
TACTGTAACATGAACATAAACTTATGAGCTATTTTTTTATCCATTTTTAAGTGTTGCACTTAATATGATAATTCATCATAAGAAAAAACCATGCGAATAGCATCATAAAATAACCATCCACCTATTACAATCCCTTACTTTTCATGTAAATTTCTAAATAAATGTATATATTTTTAATACAAGATAATAATTAAAATATGAACGGAAAATAAATTCAATCTCCCCCATTTTATAGCTATAGTCCCCCAACTATAGCTTTTTTTATTGCCTTTATTTTTCATTAATTAAAATCATCAAAAATCTTAATCAACTATATTTTAGGACATTGAAATTAAAACAACTTACACTTTAATTAATCAAATATATAGGAGGTAAAAAACATGCAAAACAGAGAATTAGCTATAGAAGTAACAGAAATTAAAAATCCATCATCTTTAAGAATAAAGTTTGATTGTGGTTTGGGGGATAATGGAAGGTCTGTAATAAAATCAAGAACTTACTCAAGCTTAAAGCATGATGCAAAACCTTTAGACGTTCTTAACGTTGCAAAAGCAATAGCATCACTTCAAAAGCACTCAGTTTTAGATATCGCAAAGCAAGATAACACAAGCTTAAATTAAAAAATTATAATTAGGAGGAATTTAATATGAATACAGAAGTAAAATTATTAATGACATTCATGACTCAGTTTGGAAGAAAAGTAAGTCTATTCGTAACAGATCCAAGAGAAGATATAACAGAATCAGAAATAAAAGCTGTTATGGACTTAATAATTGAAAAAAATATATTTGCACCAAGTGGTGAGGATATAGTTACTGCAAAAGATGCAAAAGTAGTTCAAACAGAAACTACAGAGTTTGATTTAGTAGTTGCGTAACTCATGAAACATTGGAAATGCCCTTCTAAGCTCATGAGGGGCTTTCTAGGAAGTTTTAACTATTATTTGGAGGAATAATCAATGGAACTAGATTTAATGCAATTAGTAGCTAATTTAGGCTTTCCTGCAATCGTGACAATGTATCTATTGGTCCGAATTGAAGGGAAACTAGAAAATTTGAGTATCGGTATTAATTCTTTGAACTCAAACATAAGTGAATTAAATAATAAAATGTAAAATAGCTACACATCTCAATATAAATTAGGTGTGTAGCTCCTTTACTTTAAACACTTTTCTTATGCCTGTTTATTATAGCTCTTATGTAACTTTCAGACATATTGTATTTACCTGCTAATTCCTTATGATTAAATCCATTGTACTGAGATATAATTTCTCTATCTCTAGCTTCTTTATATACCATCTTTTCAGTAGGAAAGTATACTGATGTTCCCCCAAATTCTTTAAATAAAGCCTTTATTTTGTCTATACCAAGCTCTATAGCTATATTTTCAAATTGTGGAGGTAAATCACTTATTTTTAAATCCATAAAATATCCTCCTATAACCTTATTATCTTAAATTAATAAACTACTTTATATGGATATTCTGCAAATATTATATTTTACCTACTAAAAAACAATTATTTTTATCAAACGTAATGCCTATTCTGTTTTTCTTCTACCCTTTAACTTATTTTTATTATTATATATCTCTATATTTTTTTCTTTAATTTTCACATCTTCTAGTAAAGTTATAAGTAAATTTTCAAATAACTTGGACATAGTAATATTTAAATCTATAACAACAGTTTTCAACTTATCAACTATCTCTTTATCTAAAGTTACACCTACTTGTTCTTTACTTTTCTTTTTTATTTCTTTTTAATTTTATCAAAAATAATATATCCCCAGAAAGAAACTACACCTGATAAAAATATTACTGAAATCATAATAGAATTAATGTATGTCATTTCTACTGAATCAACTCCAATTCCACTGAATAAAGAAGATAAAATATACCCTAATATAATCGTAAATAATCCACATAAAAAATATTTCATTCTAATCACCATCCTTTATTTATAACATATAAGAGGATTTGGACCTATATTTTGAACATTTTTAGAAAAACTAATTCCTCCTCCTAAAGGGAATGAAACTGATGGTGAGATTGATATTGTAGAATGTCCATACTTAACACCTACTCCAACTTGAGATAAATTAACATTTTGTCTATGTAAATTTAATGCTCTATCATATTCATCATTTTCTATTTCTGCACCTTCTATAGTTTTTACTTCTGTTATATTAATTTCATTTGGAGGCTGATTCTCATCACTTTCTGTATCATCTGCAAATATATACCCCATATTTGTTGCAGCCAAAATTATTGCTCCTATCATTGATGCATACTTCTTTAGTTTCATAATAAACTCCCCCTTGATATATTGTTTTTATAATCTATCCTGTGTACATTTCTAAAATAGTATATTTATTTTTACCTATTTTTTTTATATCTACTATTTGATATTTTCCTTTTACCCAATTGTCATTTTTTATTTCACCATTTCCAGTTTCAAATACAGTCACATATCCATCAATTGATTGTAAATCATATGTTATTTCTATTCTGTATTCTTCAGAATTTACATTCTCTAATACATTTATATCCTTAATTTTATACTCTTTAAGAATATTAACTCTTTCATTTTTATCATTTAAATAGTTTTCATAAGTTAACTTTAAGTATTCTTCAAATACAATTCTTGCTATTTCTATTTTATCTTCTTCATTTTTAACTTCTACTATAGGAACGTCAAATCCAGACTCTGTTTTGGTTGTATTCCCTTTATTTATTGAGCATCCTGATATAAAACATATTGCTATTATTACAATTAATAAACTTTTTCTCACTATCACACCTCCCACTTTTTCATAAATATTAATTAATAGTTTACAATATTGCTAAATATAGCAATACTCTCAGAATCAGTCCCCTTATAAGCCTTCACTGTTGAATATATTCTGTAGCTACTTCCTTTTGAAACTGATTTAGTTTTATTAAGTCTACAGGAAATAGTATTACTTGTCTCTGTCCATGATTGTATTGTTTCCCACGAACCATTAACTTTTTTTTGTAACCTTGATGTTATTAATGTCTTACTAATTCCTGGATTAGCAGTCATGCTAGCGCTTACAGTTGCTACACCACCACTTATTTTTAGATTGCTGCTTGCCTTATCGATATGAGTATACCTTGCTTCATTTTGTATTTCTAAATTTGTCTCATATTCATTCGCAAATATTGGAGTAGCTAATAAAATATTAAATGCTAATACTGATACACCTAAACTACTGATTATCTTTCTTTTCATATATAAAAAAAACCCCCTAAATTTCTTTACACTAAGTAAACGAATAATTTATGAGGATTTGTTTCATTTTTTATCAAATTAATTTATATTTTTCGCAATTTTTATTAATTCAGACTTAATATCTAAATATTTGTCTTTATTTATATAGTCTAATTTTAAATCATACAAAGTACTTTCATCTTGCCATATTAAGCGACTTTTATTTTCTTTTTCAATATAATCTGCGTTATAACTGTTTATTTGAGCTTTACTTATTTGTGCATTCTCTGTATCCATGTATAAATTACTATTCTCAATTAGCAAGTAATTTAAAGTTATATAATCTTCTCCATCGGAATAAGTTATCGATATATCATTGTCATACTCTGCTCTATCAATCTCTTCAAAACCATCTGGTAAATAATTAATACTTTTCTTCTCTAAAAAATTTACTTTTTCATTGTCATTTTCATCTATTTTAAATTTATATATCGTAAATTTTTCATAAACATCTTTAACCATATCAAATAACTTCGTTCTTAATGCCTCAACACTCATAGTTACTGCAAATAAACTAATTAAAAATGCTATAAATACTACAGCTACTTTTTTTGTATACAAATATATCTTATTTAAAAATGATCTTCTCTTTTCCTCTTTAATTATTTTTTTTATTTTCTTTTCAAATTCTTTAGGATACTCATAATCAATGTCTTCTTCATCAGGTATTTGTTCTAATATAAAGTTTTCAACATTAGTACAATGCTGAAAAAGTAAATCATCAGTAATTTCATATTTATCCATGTACTTTCTCCATTTCATCTAATATGATTTTCAATTTTTCCTTACCTCTTTTTATTCTAGTTCTTACTGTAGAAGGACTTATATCTAATATTTCTGCAATTTTATTATCATGTAATCCATGAGAGTATTTTAAGAAAAATACTTGTTTGTATCGTTCTGGAAGCTTCAATATAGCAACATCTACTTTATTAGGTAAAATATCAGTATCATATACTTCTTGTTCAAAACCTTTTATTTCATTTTCAATTTTTTGAACTTTATTTTTTTCCATTTGTAGCTTCCTATATATGTCTATTGAAGAGTTCTTTACTATAGTAACGATAAATCCTTTCGTTTTGTTGCTTTTTACATCTTCAATTTTATCAATATTTTTAATTATTTTTAAAAAGCTATTCTGAACTGCATCATGTGAGTAATGCTCATCTTTCAATATGCTATTAGCAACATAATACATAGTTTTTTTATAACTATTAAAGATATCTTCAAACTTTATTTTATCTTCTTCTGTTTCAATTAAACTTAAATATAATAACATACTTTCTCTCTCTCTTCTAATTGTAAATTAATCACAAGCTAACCTAATGCGCTCCATGTTATTTAAATAAATTATCCTATATAAATATATAACTGGAGCTAATACCTTCTTTTCTTCTTTTACCAGTACTTCCTTAGCTCTTCTTTTTTCAAGCCTTTCCAGCTTGACCCTCTGCTCTTAAAATATTTGAGAAACAACTTGAAATAATTGCAAAAACTCCTGAAAAACTTACAATGATTAGATAAGTTTTTGTAAATTTCCAAGTTTCTGGACTGGCTCCAATTAAAACTAATATTTTATCCATAAATACTAGCATAAGTATTGTTAATACAATACCTATTCCTACACAGCTCCACATACAAAATGAACAAACTTTTTTAGAATATTCTTCTTTTCCTTCTCCCAAAGCACGTGCAATTACTGATGTACCTCCAATCCCAAAGATTGAGCCTACAGACATAAATATTAAAAATACTGGTGTTGCTAGTGAAACAGCAGCAACTTGATATGCATCATGTGTTTGACCTATAAAAAATGTATCTGCCAAGTTATAAATCAAAACCATTAACATCGCTATAACTGCTGGTATAGCATTTTGTATACCTCCAATTTTTATTAATAGCATGCGATTAATTAATTTATAGTAAAATGCCTGTTGCTACAGACATTTACTCAATCGTATTTAATACTTTTTTTAAAATACTTATAAACATATCTTCTTCTATATCAGTAAGTCCAACCACTAAATCCTTGTTGGCTTTTTCCATATGCCAATTAGCATCTCTACAACATTCTGCTCCCAATGGTGTCATTTCTACAATTTTGCCATTTTTCTCTTCCCAAGCTAGTATATCATCTACTGTAACAGTAAAATCAGGATTTTGTGATACTTCTTTAGATAAATCAAGGACACATAATGGCATTACCATGTCATCTGGTTTAAAAGTATCCAAACTTCTTTTCCCTTTAACAAAATGAACATGTGCATCAACATGTGTTCCATATTGGCTCACAATTTCATAAGTATGAGCTCTGAAACCATCCTTTTCAAAATCATAAAGTACAGAAGATTTTACAGACGGAAAACCAAACCAATGTGGTGTTTCTGGACTAACCTCATGGCTTAAATCAACCCACTTGCATGTTTCCTTTAATTTATTAAGATCTTCCCATAAATTTAAATTACTCATTTATATCCCCCCTGATATTGTTTATATTATTTATTATAACGCAACAAAAACCCCCTATATCACAATTATATTTAATATAAGGAGTTTTTAAAATAAATCTTATCTATAATTTTTTATATTGTCTTTTTAATATCATGAAGATGGCAAAGAAAATTAAAGTCGTATATATGCTTATAATTTTAACTGTTTCCACGATTTTTGTACTGACTGTGTCTTTTAATTTTAATCTATAGTATAAAACTTGACCTTTTCCATTTTTTTCTGTTTGACCAGATGTTTCAAAATTAGATGTTCCACCCTTTACTTGATATGTATATACAGGTTCTGAGAATATATTTTCATCATCATAAACATATAATCTATATACACAATTCCATTCATTAGACTTTAATAATTTATCTAATTCTGACTTATATTGATCGGTACTATTTACATCTCTTGAACTAACAAATTTATTGAAAGTTTCTTCAAATCTCTTACTTTCATCTATCCATTTATTATGTTGTGTTTTTTGTTCTATACCCATATTTGATAATACAAATGATATAACGAATATAACTGCTGATAATAAAGTTATTATTTTAGTAAATTTTATTGATTTAGTTATTATTTTATTTCTCCCCTCTAATTTTTTGTTATTCTCCTTAACATTTTCACATAGTATCTTTAACACATCGTTATCTATGTCAAATTTATTTATAGCCATATCATACGCTTCTTCTTTGCTATGTCCTTGACTTATAAATTCATGTGCCATATCAAGCAGATGACATTTTAGTTCTTCCTTTAATTCAATTACTCCTGCACTCTTATCGTTATTAAATAAATTGCACAAATATTTATCTATTTTATCCATTTTTTAAATTTCCTCCCCTAAAAATGAACCCATTACTTCTTTAATAAAAAACCATTCTTTCTTTTTAGTTTGATAAGTTTCTTTTCCTAAATCAGTCATTTTATAATATTTTCTTCTGCCTCCAGCGCCTTCTTCTTGTGACCAATAAGACTCTATAAATCCTTTTGATTCCATACGCTTAAGTGCTAAATACATTGTTCCTTCTTTTAATTCAAACATATTATTACATTTAGCCTTTACTGTTTTTGCAATCTCATATCCATAACAATCTTTTTCATTTAAGATTGATAAAATTATTGTGTCAATGTGACCTTTTAAAGCTTCTTTATTTAGTTCCATCATTTCACCCCCTCTTTATATAACTTTAATACTCTATATTACAAGGTACTATTGTTTATATAGTATTACATGTTACTCTATAATGCAAGGTAATTTTTAAAATATTTATATTAAAACAGTAAAAAAGATAGAAATCATAAAAATTCCTATCTTCCTTATCATTACTAGATATATCCGGAAGACCTAGCCCGCTTTCCCATTTAGAAATTGTTTTGTCACTTACATTTATTTTTAATCCCAGTTCCTTTTGGATCATGCTTTTTTCTTTACGCTTGCTCGCTATAAGCTTTCCGATTTTTCTCGAATCCATATTTATCACCTCATAAATAGGATAAATCTTTTTTGAGGTGTTCTTAACCTACGTAACGTAGAGTTTTTGCATAAAAAAAAAGAAGATGAAACACTACCATGTTTCATCTCCTTATTTATCTATTTATTATAGGCTTAAAATTATTCTTTAAATCTTAATCTTAGTACCATCCTCTACGTTTCATAGCATCAGCAACTCTCTTAATTGAAGACATGTAAGCTGCAGTTCTCATATCTACGCCATATTCTTCTTTTATTGCCCATATAGCGTCGAATGCTTTTTTCATTGCTTTTTCTTGTTTAGCTTGGACTTCTTCAAATGACCAAGAGTCTCTTTGTAAGTTTTGTACCCATTCATAGTAAGAAACTGTAACACCACCACTGTTAGCTAATATATCTGGAACTAATGTAACACCGTTTTTAGCGAATATTTCGTCAGCACCAGGAGTAGTTGGTCCGTTTGCACCTTCGCAAACTACTTTAGCTTTGACGTCGTTAGCATTTTCAGCAGTTAATTGATTTTCAAGAGCACAAGGTAATAATAAATCAACATCAGCAGTTAAAACATCTTGATCTGTAGCTTCAGCACCAGAGAATCCTTTAACACCTCTAGTTTCAGCTACATAAGCCATTAAGGCTTTCATATCTATACCATCAGGGTTAGCTATAGTACCAGTATAATCGCCAACTATTACTACTTTAGCACCAAATTGTTCGATATACATACCTGCATAGCTACCAACATTACCACAACCTTGTAATGCCACTTTTGCACCATTAATATCGATACCAACTTTTCCTAAAGCCTCTCTAGCCATCATTGCTACACCATATCCAGTAGCTTCTGTTCTAGCTAAAGAACCATAGAAATCAACAGGTTTACCAGTATAAGTACCAGGAGCAAATTCACCAGTTACTTTTGCATGTTCATCAACCATCCAAGACATTATTTCTCCGTTAGTGTTTACATCTGGAGCAGGAACGTCCACTTTTTCTCCTATAAATGGAGCAAGTGCTGCAGCAAATCCTCTAGATATTCTTTCTAATTCACCTTTAGAATAATCATTAGGATCGATTGCCATACCACCTTTACCTCCACCATATGGTATACCAGTTACACCACATTTGAAAGTCATCCAAGTAGATAAAGCTTTAACTTCGTCCAAAGTTACATTTGGATGGAATCTTAAACCTCCTTTAAATGGTCCGCAAGCGTTGTTGTGTTGAGATCTATATCCAGTGAAAGTTTTTATAGTTCCGTCATCCATTTTTACTGGAAAGTTAAATTCCATAACTCTCATTGGATTTTTAAGTATTTCGTAAACTGCTGGATCAGTTCCTAATTTATCACAAGCATGTTTAACTTGTAACTGTGCGATTTCAAATACATTTAAAGTTTTTTCTGCCATTTTATAAGCCCCCCTAAAATTTTACATAAATTTTTAAATTTTTGGTTTCTCAAATGTTTTTATATTGCATGCATTTGCAGTCATTTGACTTAATAATCTACTTTGTGTTCCTCCTCCAAGCATATATAACTTAG
>NZ_JADPET010000129.1 GCF_015667935.1 Clostridium sp. 1001270J_160509_D11
TTTTAATTTATTTAAATCCTAAAAAATTATTATTTATATTTATTTATATAATTTGCGGAATTTTAGATGTATTAGATGGGTTTATCGCCCGAAAATTTAATGCAACAAGTAAACTTGGGGCAAAATTGGATAGTATACCTGATATGATTATGATTTTTGTTATTTTATTTAGATTCGTACCTACTATGGGTTTAAATTTATTTATGATTTTCATAGTTGCTACTCTAACTGCAATTGAAGAAATTTTAATAGATTTAACTATGGATTCTTTGGATTTAGATAGAAAATTTTATTTTAATATAAAGTAAGTCCGAGAAATTATAAAATAACTCGGACTTATTTTTATTTTATTGCCCTAATATTGCAGCTCCAATTATTCCAGCATCATTGCCTAAAGTAGCTATTACAATATCTGCAAACTCCTCTTCTTTATAAACAAGATGCCCCCTTACCATCTCTTTTAATCCATCTAAGATAATATCTTCTGATTTAGATACGCCTCCACCTATTGCGATTATTCCTGGATCTAGAGTATTTACTATATTTGCTATTCCTTTAGCTAGATAGCTTTTGAATCTATTTATAACTAATATTGCTACTTCGTCATTTTGTGCATATGCATCAAAAATCATCTTTGCATTTATATTAGATAAATTATTTTCACACATAGCTAGTATTGAACTTTTATATCCTTCTTCCAGAAGTTTTTGAGCATATTTTATAATTGCTGTAGCTGAGCAGTAACTTTCAAAGCAACCTTCATTTCCACAGTTGCATTTATACCATCCATCTCCAATAATCATATGCCCTATTTCAGAACCAACACCATGAACACCACTAAACGGTCTTCCATTTATAATAATTGCTCCACCTACTCCAGTTCCCAACGTAAGAACAACTGATGTGTCTGTATCTTTTGTACTTCCAAACTTACTTTCTGCTAGACCTGCAACAGTAGCATCATTGTCAGCAAAAACATCAAATTGTGGAAAACTTTCTTTTAATTGTTGTATAAAGTCGACTTTTTTCCAATTTAAATTTACACAATTCGCCTTACCATGTCTGTCTATATAACCAGGTATTCCAAATCCTATAGATTTAATTTGCCCATGTTCTATATGATTTTCGTTTATTATATTTTCAATTGCAAATTTAATGTCTGCAATAATTTTATTAAATCCACCTTTTACATCTGTCTCACATGTACTTCTATAAAGAATATCGCCTAGTTCGTTTACTACTCCTATTTTTATTCCTGTTCCTCCAACATCTACGCCTATACTATACATAATATTTCCCCTTCTAGTTAATTTTTTATTTTGTTATTCTCTCTAATTATTTTAATGCATTTTTTATTGATATACTAGTTTTTCTGACTTTTTTATTTCTACAGTGTTTGAATTTAATGTTGTAGCTTCTCCAATATCTGATAATCTATCATCATGAAGTGCATTTACTAATTTGCCATTTATCGCAAAATCCATATTATACACACCTTCTGCTATGACAGTATTTATCGCTACTGTATCAGTTATTTCTGCAATGAATCCAACTTCACCTAGATTATTGAAACAAATTATTTCATCCCCATCTTGTATATTTCTCTCTAGTGCATTTTTAGAATTTATCTTAACTTTTATTTTTCCCCTTTGTTTTATCACTTTATCTTTTTCTAAAAATATAGAGTTTAATGTTTCACAGCTTGGAACAGCGACTAAATTTAGTGGATATTCCTGTCCTATATTTTCTATATATCGTGGAATTCTTTCTTCCATTTCGTCATTTATAATTTTTATTTTGCTTGATTTATTTTTTATATCTAAACGGTTTTCAAATGGAGTTGAAACTGCTCCTCCGCTTCTTAAAATATCTTTTTGAGTCTTATCTAAGTCGTCTACTTTTTCTAATGATTTTTGAATTAATTCATCAAAAATTTCTCTTTCTGTTTTATAAAAATAATCGTCTTTATAACCCATGTATTTTGCAAGTAAACTGAAAGTTTCCCAGTTACTTTTGCACTGAGACGGCGGTTGTATAATCTTCTTTGCAGTTGCTACAGTACAATATCCATAAGAAGTATATACATCATCTTGTTCAACAGAAAAAGTAGCTGGTAATATTATATCTGCATATTTTGCTGTATCAGTTATAAACCTTTCATGTACTACTGTAAATAAATCATCTCTCATAAGTCCTCTAATCATTTTATTTTGATTACTGATAGATCCTACTGGATTTGATGCATATACAAATACACTTTTTATTGGATTTTTTTCGTCTACTAAGGCTGATGAAACTTGATTTAGATTTACCATCCTCGCATTATTTTCTCTAAAATCTGGGCGAGCAACTATATCTGTATCTATAT
The DNA here is from genome assembly GCF_015667935.1 of Clostridium sp. 1001270J_160509_D11. Taxonomy (GTDB): domain Bacteria; phylum Bacillota; class Clostridia; order Peptostreptococcales; family Peptostreptococcaceae; genus Intestinibacter. The sequence continues at coordinate 2,369 of NZ_JADPET010000129.1, forward strand.
ATGATGAAGATGTCGGTGATGTCCCACATATACCTCCACCAGGATATTTTATAGCTCCTGTAAAGATTGATAATATTGTTATAAGTCTAACTGTCATTCCCCCATTTGTATATCTAGAGTTTCCACTTCCAAGAATAATGGCTGGTGATTTTGCACTTGCATATTCTCTTGCTAAATTTATAATTATATCCTTTGGAATACCAGTTATACCCTCTGCCCACTCTGGTGTATATTGTTTTAATGTTTCTTTAAATTCTTCGTATCCTTCTGCTTTTTCCAATAAAAATTGTTCATCTTGTAGATTTTCCTTAACCATGACGTTCATCATAGAAAGTGCCAATGCCCCATCTGTCCCCGGTTTTATTAATATGACTTGGTCGCAGTAGCCTTGCATTGGTTTTGAATAAGTTTCTATAAGAACGACCTTTTTGCCTAATTTTCTCGCATTAATAATGTCTGGCAATGCTTGAATACGCGTTGCCTTCATGTTGCTTCCCCAAACTATATAGTAGTCACTATCTTTTAATTCTCTTGGATCTAATGCACCAGTATTACCCATAACAGAGTTATATCCCGCCACTTTTGCTGATGAACATAATGTTTTTATCAGAGAACATGCACCCATTTTATTAAATAATGCATCTCCACAATTTCTATGAATTACACTCATAACTCCAGAATAATAAACTGGTAAAATTGCACTTGGTCCATCTTTATCTATGATTTCTTTCCACTTGTTAGTTATTTCTGTTAATGCTTCTTCCCATGTTATTTCTTTAAACTCGCCTTGTCCCTTTTTTCCGGTTCTTTTTAACGGCGTTAGGATTCTATCATTTGAATGAATAGATTCTTCATAATTTCTCATCTTTCTACAAATTACACCTTGTGTTGCTGGATGATTTTTATCTCCCTTAACATTTATTATCTTTTTGCCATCTGTTTCTACAATTAAGCCACACGACGTTGGACAGTCATATGGACATATTGTCTTTTTAATCTGCATTGTAAATATTCCCCCTATATTATGTCTGTATATTATTGTGTTTTAATTAAAAAATTTAATTTTTATACATTCTAACATATTTCCAATTATTTATAATCTATTTATTTATATAAATCATTTCATCATAAGAAACTTGTTCTCTCAATTCACTTGCAACTTTTGCAGAAATCATATTTCCTTCTAGATAATCTTGAATAAGCGTAAGTTCTATCGAAAATGCTTTTGAGTAGTAAGTTCTTATTTCTTTATAATCGCCTTTAAAATCGTAGTTATGGTTGTCTTTTCCCATTTTTCTTTCATAGTACTCTATCATAAACGACATATCATAATATTCTTCGTTGTTTATATTTTTATTTAAATATTGTAATATTCTCTCACAGACAGTTTCTTTAATAAAATCAAATTGTTTCATAAACTCATTAAAGTACTCTGTAGAGTTATAGTTACTTTTTTTGTATAATCTTTTTAATTTCTTTTTAATAAGCCATATCTTAATCTCTGCAATAAATGAGCTCAATCTTTTCCTGTTGTATTTACTATATAATTTATAAAATTCGCCGACTTCTTTTGATACTTTTCCTTCTCGCACTATCTCATCGACAATATTAATCTCCATTTCTGTAGTGAAATTAAATATTTCTTGTATTTTATTTTTTTCTGGTCTAGGTGAGCTTTCTTCTTTTAGTATGCTCATTTGCCCTCTCAATGTTCTAAGTACAACTCCAAGGCTTTTGTAATTGGTGTCATTCATAAGCAATTCTAATTGTGAAATTGTATAAGTTATTATATTAAGTCGCGCACTTTCAAAATCATATTTACTTTTATCTTCTTCTTTTTTATTTAAAACTAAAGGGAAAAATATTGCTGGCACAATTAAACTTATTAGAATTACTATTGTTGCTATAAATATTAAATCGTTTTTTGATAAAACATCTTCTGGAATTTTGTCAGGTATTGATAATGCTGTCGCCAAAGTTATTGTCCCATGAACTCCACTAAGAGCAAAAATACTTCTGTATAAGTGTTTACTTATGTTTTCTTTTTCCAACTTAAATGTTTTAGGATTAATCATAATCCATACATATCTAAGACCTATTACGATAAAATAAAGTAATATTGCTATTAAGATTAACTCCCAAAACATAGATTTATTTTCTTTCATTATCCCTTTGATGATTGATGGGATTGATATTCCTAGGATTATACTTACTAATCCCTCTAAAACATATTCAACCACATCCCATGTAATATTTGATATAACTTGTAACTTGGTAGATTTGAGATTTAATAAATGTTGTTCTACTATATGTACCATTCCAGCTACAATTACTGCTAATATCCCAGAAACATGAGCATAATCTTCTGCAATAATATATACAATAAACGGTGTTATCAACTGTATGATAACCATCATTGGTGGATTTTCAAAATCTTTTCTAGTTATATAAATTCTAAGTTGAACTATAATAACTCCTAACACAAAACCGACTACTATTCCTCCAATTATTATAAATAAAAATTCTGATACATACTCACTAAGCGAAAACTTTCCTGTTAGGCTAGCTGCAAGTACAAAATCAAACATTACTATTGCGATAGAATCATTAAACAACGACTCTCCTTCCAATATTGCTAGTATACCTTTTGGAAATTTAAATCTAGAACTTATTGATTTTACAAAGTTTACGTTTGTTGGGATAGTCATAGCTGCTAGTATAAATATAATTGTCAGTGGAATTGAGTGAATTATAATCTTCATAAATACTCCAGTAACTAAAATCGTTATAATCACTAGTGTAAATGATAAAGAAAATATTTCATTTTTATGTTTTTTTAGCTCATCCTTAGATACATGTTGCGCCTCACTGAATATAAGCGGTTTTATGACGATTATCATAAACAGTTCAGGTTCTAGCTCAAATTCTTTAAAAAATGGTAGAAAAGAAATAATACATCCCATAAATATCTGAATAAAAATCAACGGTACTTTTTCGAGTATTTCATATAATATATCCGATATGGTTATTGCCAAAAGCATCGCTATAATTGCATATAATAGTTCCATAAAACCCTCCCTTTGTTTTTTCTTTTAGTATTTTCCAAAAAGATTGTTTTATATTCTAAACTAAAAAGCCCCTTATTTTTATTTAAAATAAGGGGTTAATGTTATTTTATAAAGTTTAGTATTTCATTTGTAGTTTGATTCCATTGTTTTTCACTAGAAATCTTTGATTTATTATCGCCTGATTGCTCTCCATAGTTTCCGAATTGAGCGTGATTTCCACCGTCTATTATAATTTCTGAAAGATTTTTTGCCATTCCTATAGAATCTTTATATTTTTCTCTATTTAAAACTCCATCTTCACTTCCGTAAATTGATAAAACAGGAATATCTAGTTCCTTTGTTGGATAAGCTGCTAATAAAACAACGCTTTTTAAGTTATCTTGATGTTTAGCTGCATATGATGCCGCCATTGCACCTCCTAGTGAATGTCCTCCAATGTACCAGTTTTCGATGTTATTAAATTTAGACATCACTTTATCCGCCGCATTAGAATTAAGAACTGCTAAGTTAAATGGCATCTCCACAAGTACTACACAAATACCTTTTTCTGAAAGACTTGTAAGTATTGGCTCGTATGATTTTGCCTCTACCTTCCCTCCAGGATAAAATATAAATCCTGTTTTGCTATTGGTATCTCCATATACTGTATAATTGTCTTGTTGTTTAATATCAACATTTGAAACTTCGTAGTCTTTTGCATGATAATAATCTGATGCATAGATATAAAATCCAGCCGAACATACTAATATCAATGTCAATAAACAAATTACAATCTTCTTTAAATAAGATTTCTTTTTTGTCATATATTTCTCCCAAAAATTATTTTTACTATTATCAATACTCTATTTTATCACGGATTTTATTCAGTACAATTCTTTTCTTTAATTTTTTTAATTGTCGATCCAGTAAATTTGTATTATCTTATTATCTATATAAGTATATTCTCCTGCTAGCTTTCCTCCACATTTTACAATAATCTTTCTCGAGCCTTCATTCTCCTTATAACAAGCTAACATAACTCTTTGAATGTTTATCGTTTTTGCATATTTAAGTGCCATTTCTAATATTTTTGTTCCATATCCTTTTTTTCTTTCTGATGGTCTAACGCTATATCCTATATGACCTCCGAAAAGAGCTAAAAATTTGTTGATGTGGTGTCGTATATCTACCATACCTATAATTCTTTGGTCAGTTTCTCTTATAACGAAAAATGTACTTGCCTCTACCCAATTTTCATCTACAGTCTCTGGATTAGAACTTTTTTCGATATGTTTTATCCAATCTTCATAATCAAGTTTATCTAATAATGCACTTCCATTTATTATTTCTTCCCCATTATCAAAATGCTCTTTTTTATACTCTAATGCCTTTTCTTTTAAGTCGATTGTTGGTTTTACTAGTATTAAATTATCCATAACCTCCCCCCATTAGATTAATCTTTTATCTTTTGCTTCTATTATTTATTAATTAAATAAAAAGCATTTTTATTCCTATTATAGCTTAATATTTAAAACTTTTCTTTTAAATTAATCTTAAATTATTTTTTGCAAAACAAAAGAATCTACTTAAGTTCATACAATTAAGTACAAATATAAGTAGATTCTCAAGATGTAAAACAATTACCGTCGGTTACAATTGATAGACTGCACCCGACCTTACCTGTCTTTTGGTCCATCCTCGCTTATGGCTTCTGGCGGAGCATCCTTAGTATGGATGCTGTGGTTACTACGTGTTTTCATCACATTTCACCTCCTGCATCTGTATTTGCTTTACACTAATATTATGTCCTGTGATATTTTTTATATACAAATTTTTAATGTTTATTTTTTCCATTTTTAATTTATTTCTATTAATTCATATTCTCTGCTTCCAAGTCCTAATTTAGATGCTGCTTCTAGTGTAAGATATCCATTTCTAGATTCCATTCTTTCTATTAAAGATGCTTTTCCTTTATCAGATGAATTAACTACAGCATCTACACAAGCTTGGTCAACTGCAACTGGATCAAGTGACGCAAATATTCCTATATCGTCCATTTCTGGTTCTGCTGGATTTGCATTACAATCACAATCAACAGATATATGCAGTGTTGCACTCTACTATTGTTCCATTTAATTTTGATACTAAATCTTTGATTAAATTTGAATCTAAGAAATTGTGTCCTCCAGCTTCCCCAGTTGATATTTTTACAGCTACTTTTCCTTTTAATTCAGTATTTAATGCTTCATAGATCTTGATTAATGATTTTGGTGTTATTTCTTTAGTGAAATAAACTTTTGATTTTGACATGTTACCCCTTCTTATTATACTTTAAATATAGCATTGTTATATTTGTTAGAATTAAATTCTATTAGATTAAAATAAGAATTAAGTTTGATTTTTATACTAATAAAATTGTAATACTTAGAGTTAACTCCAAGTCAACAAATTTATACTATTTTTATTATATTATTTCCATGGACGTACATTTTTTATCCAACCTTGCTCAATCCACCAATCCTTATCTTTAGGATTCCAACTTGCACTTGGTGATGCTTGCATTTTTCTAAATATATAAAACATAATTTTCCCCTTTAAACTAGCTTTTGGTTTATTCGCTCTTTTCTTTACTTTTAATGCGATTTTTTCTGACTTTTGTTTTAGCTCAGCCTCTTTTTTAGATGATATCGTCGAAATATTTAATGCATTGCTTATGAAAGGAAATTTATATACTTTGGGAATTCCCATCCATTTAAGTTGTTTTGCCATAGATTTTACAGTATTATTTGCTGGTGCACCTGCTGATGAACTTATAGTAAGACCTACCTTTGTAAACATCTTGCCATATGGTCTATGAGTAATCCATCTGTATGCAAAATGATCCATTAAATTTTTTAGATTTCCGCTCATCTCCATAACATAATTTGGACTATCTAAGATTATTATATCTGATTCTTCCACAGATTTTATTATCGGTTGTACTTTTTCTGCCCCTGGGCAAAACTCTTCCCCTTTAAGAAAACACATATTGCACCCAATACAAAATTCTGGTCCATCTTTAGGTAAAAAAAATTCATATACCTCATCCTCTTTACCTACTAAAAAATCTAATACATTTTTAGTCATTGTATAAGTAACACCTTTATGAGATTGCCCATGTATAACTGTAATTTTCAATATAATCCCCCCAATTAAGATC
>NZ_JADPET010000012.1 GCF_015667935.1 Clostridium sp. 1001270J_160509_D11
AGATAATAGATTATATAATTTAAGGGGGTAGGAATATGAAACCAATTATAGGGGTTATTCCTCTTTGGGATGATGAAAAAGAAAGTATATGGATGTTACCAGGATATATGGATGTATTAGAAAATAATAATGCAATTCCAATGATACTACCTTTATCTACATGCAAAGAGAATTTGGACAAGTGTTTTGAATTAGTAGACGGTATTTTATTTACAGGGGGTCATGATATAAATCCAAAACTTTATAATCAGAAAAAGAAAGATACATGTGGATTGCAATGTGACAGACGAGATGAAATGGAGAAATATCTATTTGAAAAATCTATTAAAAATAATAAACCTATATTGGGCATTTGTAGGGGAATTCAGCTATTTAATTCTCTATTGGGTGGTACATTATATCAAGATTTAAAAACTGAGTATAAATCAAATATTAATCATACAATGGAAAAGCCTTATAATAGAGGTGTTCATAATGTTAATGTTTTAGAAAATACGATATTACACAAAATAGTTGGTGTAAATAAATTATACGTAAACAGTTATCATCACCAAGCTATAAAAGATTTAGCACCAGGATTAATTGCAAATGCAATATCCGAAGATGGATTGATAGAGGCAGTTAGTATGCCAAACAAAAAATTTGTTATGGCAGTTCAATGGCATCCAGAATTTTTGTGGAAAGATAGTGAGGAAAATAATTTAATAATTGATGAATTTATAAAAAGTATTTAGGATAGAAGGAAAGGGGAAAAATAATGAAAGAGGTATTATTATGAAAATTATAATTTCACCAGCAAAGAAAATGAATATAGATGATGATATTTTTGAGTGTAGAAGTGAGCCTGTATTTTTAAATAAAGCAGAAGAACTAATGAATTATTTAAAAGGTTTATCATATGAAGAATGTAAAACTATGTGGAAATGTAGCGATAAACTAGCTCAATTAAATTACGACAGAGTTTTAGATATGGATTTAAATTATAGATTAACTCCAGCAATATTTTCATATGAAGGTATTCAATATCAATATATGGGACCAAGTGTACTCAGCCAAGATGCAATTGAATACCTGCAATCTAACTTAAGAATATTATCAGGATTTTATGGCATCTTAAAACCATTAGACGGTATTGTTCCATATAGACTTGAGATGCAGGCAAAACTTATAAATCATAAAAATAAAGATCTATACGAATTTTGGTCAGATAATATAGCAAACAATTTATTTGAAGAAGATGATGTAATAATTAATTTAGCATCAAAAGAATATAGTAAATGCGTAAGTAAATATATAAAAAATCAACCAAATATAAAATTCATCACATGTGTATTTGGAGAATTAAAAGGCGAAAAAATAATAGAAAAGGGCACACTTGCAAAAATGGCGAGAGGTGAAATGGTTAGATATTTAGCTGAAAATAATATATCCACTTTAGATGGATTAAAAAGCTTTAACAAATTGGGCTATAAGTATAGTGAAGAAGAGTCTAATAACGATACATATATATTTATAAAATCCGTATAATTAAATGACAATAACAGGAATAATATTTATTTTTTACTAATATTATATATAAATAATTGACAGATTTTATTGGGATATTTTATAATAAAGAAGTTCTAAATAATTAAACGGATTAAAACTAAATAACTCCTATGAGGGAGTAGTTTGCGGCTAAGCCGTTGTAATGTCGACATAATGATTGCAAAATCCGGTATTACATTAAAAAGCGAGACTCATGGATAATAAAGTGTTTTATTAAAAAACGCTTTATTGTCTATGGGTCTTTTTTAATTTTAAAGGAGGGAAAAATAATGGGATTATTGGAACTTTTTATACTAGCAGTAGGGTTATCGATGGATGCTTTTGCTGTATCAATTTGTAAAGGTCTTGCTTTACCAAAAATAAACTTAAAATCAGCAGGAATAGTTGGGTTATGGTTTGGAGCATTCCAGGCATTAATGCCGCTAATTGGCTATCTACTTGGAGTAAATTTCAGAGAGTATATAGTTAGCGTGGACCATTGGATAGCATTTATATTACTAGCTTTAATTGGAGTTAATATGATTAAAGAGGCATTAACTGAAGATGATGAGGAAGAAGAAACAGAAATAAGAAACTTAAAACGTAATGCAGAAGAACAATGTAATATATCATATTCTGCTAATTCATGTTCAATATCACCAACAGGTCAAGTTGCATTAAGTAGAGAAAAAGACAGTGTAATGAAAGATATTCTAGGATTTAAAACAATGTTTTTACTTGCAATTGCAACAAGTATAGATGCATTAGCTATGGGTGTAACATTTGCATTTTTAAATGTAAAAATAGTACCAGCAATATCTTTTATAGGTATAGTGACATTTACCTGTTCAGCAATAGGCGTAAAAATCGGAAATGTATTCGGTCTTAAGTATAAGTCAAAAGCTGAAATTGTCGGAGGTGTAATACTTATATTATTAGGATGTAAGATATTAGTTGAACACTTAGGAATTATATAATTGTTAGGAGTTGGGTATTTATTATATCTAACTCCCTATTTTTTAAAATAAAATCAAGTTTTTATAGGATAAATAAACTCAAATGTCAAATTAATAATATATAAAATGTATTATTTTAGGAGAAGAATTTATATGAATTATTGTGAGAAAATCAAAAAATCTATGATTGAAGGTGACGATGACTCAGTTGTAAAGTATATAAAGAAATCTCTTTTAGTAGGATATGATCCAAAATACATATTAAAAAATATTTTAATGGATGCATTAACCTTAATTGCAAAGAAAGAAGAAAAAAATGAGTGTCTTATACCAGAAGTATTACTAGCTATAAATTCATTTAAATCTGGTTACAAAATAATAGAACCCTATTTGAAAGAGAAAGACAAAGATTATGACATAGTGATAGTTATGGGGACTGTATATGGAGATATACATGATTTAGGCAAGAACGTGATAAAGATATTTTTAGAAACGTTAGATGTTAGAATAGTGGACTTAGGTACAAATGTACCTGCTGAAAAATTTGTAGATGCAATTGAAGATAATAACGCAAATATTCTTATGATGTCGTCATTATTGACAACGACAATGGGAGAAATGAAAACAGTTATGAATTTATTAGAAGAAAGAAAACTAAGAAAAAAAGTACATGTATTTATTGGTGGAGCATCAGTAGGTGAGGCATTTAGAGAAAAGATAGGTGTAGATTGTTATACAGATAGCGTTGTAGATCTTATAGACTATTTAAAAAAGAATATGGATAAAATAAAAGAAAACTCTTAAATAAAGGTGGATATTTAGGAGTTTTTTATTTGAAAAAATAAGCATGCCATAAATTTATACGACATGCTTATTAAAGAATAAATATATATTAATTTGAATAATGTTTGTAAATTTAGCTTACTATTTTATAGTAACTTCTAGCTGTAATTCTATAAACTATAGCATAAAAGACTGCGAATAGTAAGAAGCCTCCACAAGTAGCTATAGCATATAATTTTATATTTGTAAGATTTAATATAGCTAGTATCTTAGTTATAAAAGGAAATGCAAATGATACATGAATTCCTGCTACAATAAGTGGCAAGAAGAAAACTGTAAGCACTTGAGAATGTATTGATTGTTTTATTTCCTTATTACTTATACCTACTTTTTGCATTATTGCAAAACGTTCTTTATCATCATATCCTTCAGATATTTGTTTATAATACATAATTAATATTGTAGCCATTGTAAACAGTATTCCTAAGAATACACCTATAAATAATAGTCCACCATTAAGACCAATAAGGTCGTGTTTAGAACTTTCACGGCAATCTATTTTACCATTATAAACATATTTATTTGTGTCTTCTGGATAAGAACTCATAGTTTCTAATCCATCATAGAACTTATCATTTATTTTTAATACAGTATTTGCATCTGCATCTACATTGAAGAAATAGAAATATTGAATATCTGATGCCATTTTACCGTATTCTTTTTTCTGTAATTTATATAGATTATTTAAAATATCCATATCCTTAACTACAACAACATGGTTTTTTGCAACATTGGCAGCTACATATTTATCTATAGGAAAATCTTCAAAATGACCTTTTATTTTAAAATTATAATTAAAGACTTTAAGTGTATCATAGTTATATTTATCTCTGTTAGAGGAGATAAATATTTCATTATCATCTAATTTTTTATTTGAGTTATATAATTTATTATAATCATCAAGAGTGATAAAAGATAAAGTACCTATATCATCAACACTATTAGAATACACAGGGTTAGCCTTATCTATTATATAAGAATTTTCTTTTTCTATACCAGCAAAGTTTAAAGTTGTATATTCCATTTCATCTATTGGCTTTTTATTAAAATCATCGAGTGTATTATTTATCCAAGTTTTTAGTTCTTTTATATCCTTGTCTGAGTGACTAGATGGTGAAAATTGAAATTCAGTTGGATAATAATTATTAATGATATCATTCATTCCGTACCATAAAGAGAATGTAGATGAAATCATTACTAAAACCATGGTAGATAGTATGCATATATTAGCAAGTCCTACTGCATTTTGTTTCATACGATATATCATACCTGATACTGATATAAAGTTTTTTGTTTTATAATAGTAATTTTTATTTTTACGTAGAGCTTTTAATAATACAATACTTCCAGCTGTAAATAAAAGATAAGTACCTATTATTACTAGTATTACAGCTACGAAAAATAAACTTAATGCAGCTATTGGATTAGTAGTTTTAACAGCTATATAATATCCTGATCCTAAACAGATAAATCCAAGTAAGGCAATTATCCATTTTGCTTTAGGTTCTTTTTCACCAACAGAACTTCCGTGTAATAATTCTATAGGTTTAGCAAGATGAATTTGTCTAATACTATTTAAGAATATAACAACAAATATTACTACAAATAATATAATTGTAGTTTTTAGTGATTGTGGTGATATATAAAATCCTAGTGGAACTTTTACTGTAAACATTGATAGTAAGATTAAAAGCATTAATTTATCAAATAAAATACCTACTAATATACCAAAAATTAAACTTACTAAACTTATAATAACTGTTTCACATAGTACAACTCTAGAAATATGCTTTTTCTCCATTCCTAAAATATTATAAAGTCCAAATTCTTTTTTTCTACGTTTCATAAGGAAGCTATTTGTATAAAATAAGAATATTGTTGCGAAAATTCCACATATAATTGTACCTAAAAATAATACTGTAACCATTGAGTCAGTTCCGCTGACTTTACTTAAATCAGGGTTGTTTGATAATGAGCAAATAATGTAAAACATGCAGATTGTCATTATTGATGTAATCATATATGGTATATATGTTTTTGCATTTTTCTTTATGTTGGTAATTGCTAATTTAAAATAAAAGAATTTACTCATTTTTAACACCACCTGTAGCAATCATAGTTAATGTATCTGAAATTTTTTGATACATTTCTTGTTTTGTTGAAGAACCTCTATAAAGTTGGTGGAATACTTTACCGTCTTTTATAAATAGAACTCGTTTTGCAGTACTGGCAGCTTTTGTACTATGAGTTACCATTACTATTGTTTGACCATCTTCATTTATATCCTCGAATAATTGTAATAATTCGTCTGCAGAGTGAGAATCTAATGCACCAGTAGGCTCATCTGCTAAAATTAATTGAGGTTTAGTTATAAGCGCTCTTGCTATAGCAGCTCTTTGTTTTTGACCACCAGAAACCTCATAAGGAAATTTATCTAAAAGAGAGTTTATTCCTAATTTAATTGATAATGGTTGTAAAAGTGAATTCATTTCGTTGTATTTTTTACCTGATAAAACTAAAGGTAGAAAAATATTATCTTTTAGTGAAAATGTATCTAATAAATTGAAATCTTGGAATACAAATCCTAAATTATTGCGACGAAATGCTGAGATTTCTTTTTCTTTTATAGAAACTATATTTTTTCCATTTAGTAAAACTTCACCACTAGTTGGTTTATCTAGTGAAGCTAATATATTAAGTAAAGTGGTTTTACCAGAACCTGATTCACCCATTATAGCAACATATTCACCTTGTTCAACAGAGAAAGATACGTCTGATAAAGCTTGAACGTGGTTTGAACCAAAGCGTGTTGTATAAACTTTCTTTAAATTATTTACTTGCAACATTGCCATTTTAATGACCTCCATTTTATTTAAATTATAGTAATTTCTTATTTATGAGTTAATTATAACAAAATAGGGAAATGCAATACCATTTCTTTGGCTTACATTTCCCCGCATAACCTTACATTACTGTAATTTTAAATTTTAATATAGATAAATATTGAAAAATTAATAATCTCAATAAAAAATTATTCAATATTTATATCAATCATTGATAAATCAAGTATAACTTTAGTTTTTACCCCAACTTCAGATTCAATAGAAATTTTATGTGATAATTTATCTAGTATATTTTTGCATAGATAAAGACCAAGTCCGCTTGCTTTTTTGTTAGTTCTACCGTTATATCCAGTGAAGCCTTTATCGAATATTCTAGGTATATCTTCCTCTGAAATTCCGATTCCAGTATCTTCAATAACAAGTTTTTTATTTTCTAATGGATAAATAGAGACTGTACCTTTAGTTGTATATTTTATCGCATTAGAAAGTATTTGTTCTATTACGAATACAAGCCATTTTTCATCAGTTAAAACTGTATAATTTGTATTTTTGAAATTAAGTGCTATTTTCTTTCTTATAAAAAGAGGAGCATATTTTCTAATAGCTTGCTTTATAATATCGTCTAAATTATATTCTTTTATTACAAAATCATTTTCGGAACTACCAAGTCGAATATATGAAAGAACCATTTCTACATACTGTTCAATTTTAAATAATTCCGATGAAAGATCACTTGAAACTTCACATTCAGAAGTTTGTATTAATAATTTCATAGCAGAAATAGGTGTTTTGATTTGGTGAACCCACATTGTATAATAATCAATCATATCTTTTTGTGCATTATCAGATTTAGATATAAAGTTTTTATATTCATCATTTAAATTTAAGATTAAATTAGTATAATCATCTTCAATTAAATTTTTTGGAGTTGGTAAATTATTTAAAGAAATATAAATTTCATTTTGTAATTTATATAATGCTATATGTTTTTTATAGTAATTTATAAAATTTATACATATACAAATTAAGCCAATAAAGCAACACAAAAGGGAAGCATATATTACTGGTTCAGTAGATATATTATATAAAACGAATACTAAGGAAAATACTAATGTAAATAATATAAAAAGAAGAATAGGTTTTATATATTGCTTTATATATTTTGATATTATGTATGTAAATTTAATTTCATAATTATTCATAATAATTCTCCTTATTCAATAATATATCCGATTCCTTTTTTTGTTTTGATAAAATTAGAGAGACCAACTGACTCTAGTTTTTTTCTTAGTCTAGTCACATTTACATTTAATGTATTTTCTTCAACATAGTTATCTGTTTCCCATAATTTGATCATAAGGTTATCTCTACTTACAGTTTTTCCTTTGTTTTCTAGTAGAGTTTGTAGTATTTTATACTCATTTTTTGTTAATTCCACTTTCTCATCATTATGAGAAATAGAGTTATCATTTATATTTAAAATTGCACCATTATGTTCTAGTAAGTTTGTCTGAGTAGAGAATGAATATGTACGTCTTAGTATAGCTTGTGTTTTTGCGATTAATACATGTAAATCAAATGGTTTTGATATAAAATCGTCACCACCCATATTCATTGCCATAACAATATTCATATTATCTGAGGCTGATGATATAAATACGATTGGAACTTTAGAAAGTTTTCTAATTTCGCTACACCAGTGATACCCATTGAAAAATGGAAGAGTGATATCTAATAAAACTAGTTGTGGGTTAAACTCTACAAATTCAGGGATTATATCTTGAAAATTAGTTACCTTTTTTGCTACAAAGCCCCAATTATTCATTTCTTTCTCAATAGATTTTGCAATAATCTCATCATCTTCAATAATTAAAATTTTATACATGTTGCCCTCCTTTAATATATTTTTTAAATAAACGTATATTTTAATTTATTGTAAATTTAATAATTTCTCGTGATAAAAATTATATATTTATTTTGACATTTTAACATAAAATCCTTGTAACTAAAATTAAAATAAAAGAAGGACAAGAAATTATGGAATAAATTTTATAAAGAAATAATATATTATAGTATGTTTTAAACATTTAAAAGGAAAGCGGATAGGGAGCGGGACTATCTTCTTTCTTTTATTTTTTTGTAATTTCGAGTATATATTTTTAAGTGATTAATTAAAAAAATACATATAGTAAATAAAGAATAAAATGTAATTTAAATAAAATTAAATAAAAAAGCAAAGTAAGGAAAATTGTAAAACTAAAACTAAAAAAATTTTAAAAGTTCTGAAGGGAATTTTATCAAAAGATAGAATTCTTATAATAAGATTATCTTCCTTAATATTTTCAATATACATTTCAATCTCAAATATTGATTAAAATTTAAATGTTTAACGATAAGTTATGCTTTTAAATTTCTTAGAAATTTTGATAAAATCGGATTGAGTAAATTTACAAGGTTCGAATTTTAGAAAAATTCTAGTTGGTGATATACACCAACTATTTTTTTTGTAAAAACCTAAAAACAAAAGAAAGTTACGCCTATTAAATAAAAAATAACTAAAAACGTATAAAAATTGTAAGTTTTTAGACTATAATATAGTATAGGAAGTTTATTTTAAAGGAGGCATGTTTTATGAATAAAGTGTCGTATCCAAGAAATAAGGTTTTAGGTGGTATTTGGGGATTAATAATCGGTGATGCTGTAGGAGTACCATATGAATTTACACCTAAAGAAAACATTCCAAACATAGATAAAATTGATATGGTAGCACCAGATTATTTTAGAAAGACGTATATTGATATACCTTTTGGTACATATTCAGATGATAGTGCACAATTTTTGTGCCTTATTGATAGTTATATAGAATGTGATGGATTTGATATCGACAATGCAGCAAAAAAACTTTTAGCATGGGTATCTCATGGTTTGTGGGCTGTTGATGGTGAAGTTTTTGATGTTGGAAGACAGACCTTACAGGCATTAACTGAGTATGCAAGAGGAACAAGTCCTAGATATTCAGGGCTATGTATACCTGAGGGAAAAGGAAATGGAGCTTTGATGAGGACTCTAGCTTTAGCACTTTTTGAAGAGGGAAGTGATGAACAGTTAGTTTTTGATTCTCATGAACAAGCAATGATTACACACGGAAATATATGTAATCATGTATGTTGTGCATTTTATAATTTAATCGCAAAATACTTGCTCGAGGGCATGGATTTTGAAGAAGCATATTCAGTAGGGATAAATTCTCTAAAGACAATATATAGTGACAATAAGAGTTATTTAGATGAATTTGAAAATAATATTTTACCCGACGGAATAATAGAAGAAAGAGGAACAGGATATGTTATTGACTGTCTAAAGAGTGCTTTTAAGGTTATAAGAGAAAGCAACTCATATAAAGATGCTATAAAAAAGGCTATAGCTTTGGGCAATGATACTGATACAACGGCTGCTGTTGTAGGTGGACTTGCAGGAATTATATATGGATTTGATGATATACCAACTAATTGGTATGACCAACTTAGGGGAAAAGAAAAAATACTAGAATTAATGGATAAAATAAGTTTTGAGAGTATCTAGATTTATATCTAGGTATTTTTTTGCACATATTTTATAAGTATAATAAAATTAGATCATTTCTTTTTTAAAATAAAAAAGACTAAAGATAAATTTGCATCTGCAATAAATCTACAGTCTAAAAAACTATTTAATTAAGAATTTTTTATAGACATTTCATCTATAAGTTCATCACTTAATGAAATTATTTTTTCAGATATTTTATTTCTTTGAACTTTTAAAATATGACTATATAATGGAAAAGCAAGAAGCATTCCGCAAAGACCAACTATTCCTATTATAATTCCCTGAATAAATTGACTATCTTTCCATACTAAAACGCAACATAATCCAAATCCAAATATTAAAGAACTAATTAAGCCGACTACAATTGATTGGATAGTTGCCTTTCTTGTGGCAGACTCATCAAGTTTACGTATTTTATCGAGTTTATTTTCTGTTTTAGGAAGATATTTAGTACGTATTTCTTCTATTTCTTTTTTTTTGTTTTGCTGAATAACTATACACAAATTTTTCATCTTTACTCATATGTTTTCCACCTTATATTTTTATATATTATAAATTTTATTTTTATTAAGATCTAACTTTACTGTGAAAGTTGTCCCTTTTCCTAATGTACTTTCTATATAAATGTCAGCATTCATAATATCTATAATTCGTTTAACTAATGCAAGACCTAACCCGTTTCCATTTGTAGCATGGGAAGTATCGCCTTGATAAAATTTTTCAAAAATATGTTTGCCGGTATCTTTGCTCATACCGCAACCTTTATCACTAATTGATACAATTATAAAGTTATTTTCACTTTTCGCATTTATGCTTACCTCACCACTATCTTCAGTAAATTTAAATGCATTAGAATAGAGATTGTTTCAGATAATAGATGTAAGTTCCTTGTCGGCATTTAACATTAAATTTTCTTCAATATCTACATCTATATTTATATTTTTTTCTTCCCAAATACTTTCAAAACACAGTAAACACTCGATAAGTTGTTCACTTAAATTATATTCACTAGTTTCAAGAAATATTTTTTGATTTTCTAATTTATTAAGTTTTAAAATATTAGTAATTAAATTAGATAAATTTTGTAATGTTTCATAAATTGATTTTGAGTATTCTTTTCTTTCTAAATCTGTTGTAGGCTCATCTTGCATTAAAGCAGAGTAATTTTGAATAATTGATAACGGTGTTTTAAGTTCGTGCGAAACATTAGATATAAAATCTGTACGGAGAGTTTCTATACTGCCTAATTCTCCTGCCATTTCGTTGAAGTTATCAATTATAATATCTAATTCGTTTCTTTTTCCGAATGTATCCATTGGTTCAATTCTTACATTAAAATCGCCATTAATTATTTTTTTCGTAGCATTAAGAATTTGTTGAACAGGTTTTACAAGATAGTCATCTATCTCTAAACTAAAACCGCGAAGTTTTGATTGTATATCATCTTTTGCTGTTAGAAATAAAAGTGGAATGTTTTTATCAATATCTCTAACTGATTTTGCAAATTCAAATCCATCAATACCTGGCATCATAATATCAGAAATAATTAGATCTATATGATTGTCATACATCACATCATATGCATCATTGGCATTTAGGCATCCGATAGCATTAAAGTTATTTTTTATTAAATAAGAACAAATAACATTATTCTGGTGTTTTTCATCATCAACTACAAGAATATTAATCATTAAAAATTACCCCAATTACAATAAGTATTTAGTTAAATATATTTTAATCTTATTGATTATTTTGAATTATAACATAGAGTTGTTAATGTTTTGTTAAAGTATAGAAGGATTTGTAATTTTATATAAATATGATATTTAATATGAATTAATATTTCGTTGACATATTTTTAAAAACTTTTAAATAATGAAATTGGATAATATAGCTATAAAATTGATAAAATAAAATAGAGGAGATGGATTAAATGTTAAATTTATTAAAAATAAAAGCAATAATATTAGAATGTATTTATAAAAATGCAGAGGATTTAAAAAATGGTATGATGAATAATGAAAATAATATTAAACTTGACTACAGTATTATACATATGTACTTATAAACTACAATTAAAAAGGATGTATCGAAGTATAGAATTTATCTATTTTTCGATACATCTTTTTTAATTGCGCAAGTTTTTTTAGTTATGCTAAAATATTCTAGAGATTATTTAGAAATATATTAAATTTATAAGGGGAATTGAGGAGATAGATATGATAAAAATAATTGCTACTGATATGGATGGAACTCTTTTAGATAGCCAAAAAAATGTTCCGAAAGAGTTAGATTATGTGCTAGATAAATTGGATGAAAAGAAAGTACGATTTATTGTAGCTAGTGGGAGACAATATTATAATCTTGAAAAACAATTTAGAGATTATAAGCATGATTTAATTTATATAAGTGAAAATGGTGCAATGGTTTTTGATAAAGGGGAAATTGTATATTTAAGCGAAATTGATGGAGAAAAGTTAACTAAACCAGTTGAAATTGCTAGAAAAATACATGGTGCATCAATTATTTTATGCGGGGAAAAGAGTGCATATACTGAAAATAAGGGTGAATTTTTTATAAAAAATGCACGTCTTTACTATGAAAAATTACAAGTTGTAGATGATGTCTTAGATGTAGTTAAAGAAGGTAAAGATAAAATATGTAAAATAGCATTATTCCATGATGAAAGCTCTGAAAAATATTTATCTAAAGAATTTGATGAAGTAGAAAATGATTTTTTAATTTCAGTATCTGGTGAGTTATGGATGGATTTTATGAATATTGGTGTAAATAAAGGTACAGCAATAGAGAGAATTCAAGAATACTATGATGTGACTTATGATGAAACAATGGCATTTGGAGATTATCTAAATGATTATGAGATGATGCAAAGTTGTAAATATAGCTATGCTATGGCAAATGCACATCCAAAATTAAAAGAAGTAAGTAATTATGAAGCTAAATCAAATGATGAAAATGGTGTTGTAGAAGTTATAAAAGAGTACTTTGAAATTTAATGATAAGTCAAAAGCATAATAAATTTTATATTGGTATATGAGGGTTAAGTATTAGTATAGGAAAATTAAATACATATTATAAATAGGGAATATAAACAGAAAGAGGAATTGAGATGAATAGAAAAAAAGTCTTAAAAAATATTGTTATAACAACATCTTTAGCATCGACATTGATGTTTGCAGGTATATCAAACACAAGTATAAGTTTTGCAGACGTTATAAAATTAGTTAATACAAGTGTATTAAATGTAAGAAGTGGGGCAGGAATTAATTATAGTAAGATAGGAAGTTTAACACAAGGAACAAAAGTAAATATAATATCAGAAAGTAATGGATGGAGTAAGATAAATTATAACGGAAAAATTGGATATATATCTAGCCAATATGTAAGCGAAGTATCATCAAATCCAGCTCCAGAAACGAATAAACCTAGTAATCCTACTCCAGATAATAATACATCAGGAAATAATATAAAAGAAGTAAATACAAATGTATTAAATGTAAGAAGTGGAGCGGGAACTAATTATAGTAAAATAGGAAGTTTAACACAGGGAACAAAAGTAAATGTAATATCAGAAAGTAATGGATGGAGCAAAATAAATTATAATGGAAAAATTGGATATGTATCTAGCCAATACTTAAGCAAAATATCATCAAATCCAACTCCAGAAACGAATAAACCGGGAAATACTACACCAAGCAATCCGACTCCAGATAATAATACATCAGAAAATGCTTTAAGAGAAGTAAATACAAGTATATTAAATGTAAGAAGTGGAGCAGGAACTAATTATAGTAAAATAGGAAGTTTAACACAAGCAACGAGAGTAAGTGTAATATCAGAAAGTAATGGATGGAGTAAGATAAACTATAATGGAAAAGTTGGATATGTATCTAGCCAATATTTAAGCAAAATATCATCAAATCCTAAATCTGTAATACTTGATGTTCCACGTATAAGTCAATATCCAGATTTACCAATGGGTTGCGAAGCAACTTCACTAGCTCAACTTTTAAGATATAGAGGAATACCTGTAACAAAAACACAAATGGCAAAGGAAATGCCTCTGTCACCAAATAAAAATCCAAACTTAGGATTTGTTGGAAGTCAATACGAAAAACAGGAAGGCATATTCCAAACAATATATCCACCTGCACTAGAATCACTTGCAAAAAAATATAGACCAAATAGTGCAGATATTACAGGTGCAAGTGTAGAAGAGTTAGAGAAAGAATTAATGAAAGGGAATCCATCAATTGTATGGGTAACAGCATATTGCAGAAATCCAGAAATGGGTTATTGGTATGAAGGTACACCAGACCAACTATGGGTTGCTAAAAATCTTCATGTTACAACATTAACTGGATTTGATGAAGATTATTACTATTTAACTGATCCAGGTATAGGAAAATTAAAAATAAAAAAATCCCAATTTAAATATGTTTATGACACTATTGGTAAAAAAGCAGTAGTAGTTAGATAAAATTATAAAGAGGGCTGTCATACTATAAAATACTATAGGACAGCCCTTTTTGAAATTTATTTATTTGGACATAATAATTTAGAATAAATAGATTAGTTTTAATATGGATTTTAATATAGTATATTTGTGAAAGAGAGGAATATTGATGTTTATAGATAGTGAAGATATAAAAAGAGTAATTCCTGAAGTAATAAAAATCAGAAGACATATACATATGTATCCAGAAATTAGTGAGCATGAATACGAAACATCCAAATATATAAAAAAATGTTTAGAAGAAATAGGATTAGAAGCAAACTTTATTGGAGATACAGGAGTAGTATCAATGCTTATGAATAATCCAGAATTTCAAACTGTTGGATTGAGAGCAGAAATGGATGCATTGCCAATAGAAGAAGAAACAAATTTAGAATTTAAATCTAAAAATAAAGGAGTTATGCATGCATGTAGCCATGATGGAATTGTAGCTACTGCATTAGGTGTGACAAAACTGCTTTATGAGCATAAAGATGAATTAAAATGCAATGTCAAATTTATTTTTGAGCCAGCAGAAGAAGTTGGAAGAGGGGCTAAAAAACTTATAAAAGAAAAAGTACTAGAAAATCCAACTGTAGATAAGATGGTGATTTTCCATTATGCAAATTCGGCACCTATAGGAATGGAGATTCAAAAGGGAGTTTCCACCGCAACCCTAGGAAGAGTCAGTATTGAGATAATAGGAAAATCATCACACTGGGGTGAGCCAGAAAAAGGGATAAATGCAATATCTGTAGCTGCAAAAGTCATAGACGCTATAGACAAAATAAATGAAGATTTAAAAGAAAAAATACAGTTTGTACTTGGAATGGGAATTATAAATGGTGGAGTAAAAAATAACATAATGGCTGAAAATGTGAAACTAGAAGGAACTATTAGAACATTTTGCGAAGAAAATCTTGAATATGTTTTAACATACCTTCAAGACAGAATGAAAGAAATTGAAGAAGAAACAAAAGCAACAATTAAAGCAACATTAACTTCACACCTTCCTGCATTAATCAACAATCCTGATTTAGTAAAAATGGGTAGCAAAGTTGGAAAAGAAGTATTTGGAGACAAGTTTGTTTTAGGAGAAAAGCCATTTTTAGCAGGAGATAATGCAGCTTATTATTTTAGATTAGTGCCTGGCGTGAGGATGGTATTCTTTGCAGAAAAAGAAAATGAAGAAAATTATCCACTTCATAATGGCAAATTTGATTTTAATGAAGATATTTTTCCATATGCAGTATGCGCACTTTATAATGTAATTTCAACTATAGAATAAATTAAACTTAATTAATAAACTATGCCTTTTTGATTTTTATATTAAAAAGGCATTTTTATACGGTTAAAAACAAATTTTTATTGATATAATTCATATTAAAGAGAGAATATGTCTAATATATTGTTAATATAGATTTTTTAGCATATTAATATAGTTTAAAACCAAATAATTTAACTGTAACTTTCTTGTTTAATAGGAAATTTTATTATATACTTGTTTAAGGAAATTTATGCAATTTAATTATAAATAATAGTGAATAGGTGATAAAAATGGCAAATGTACAGGATATTGTTTTTATATTGATGCAGGGCTTTTCTGGGGCTGTTGCAGGATATATAACTAATAAATATGCGGTTAACATGATTTTTAAAGAGTATACTCCTTTAAAAATTGGAGGAGCAGTTAAAAAAAATAAAGTGAAATTTATAGAAGAAGTAAGTGAATTAGTAGAAAGAGATATCGTAAACTCAGAAACTTTGATTGGGTCTATTGAAAGCAAAGACTTTTCAAATGTTATCGATGCAGCATGTATTGATTTTGTTACTAATTCATTAAATGATGTCTTTGATGGTGTAAAGTTAAAAGACATTCCTAAAATAAGTTCTAGTTCACAACAATGTGTAACATTTATTGAACAAAATTTACAAGAAGAATTACCAAAATTAATAGATAATATGTCTAATAAAATAGACATAAAGAAATTAATTCAAAAAGATCAGTTAGATAATATAAGTGAAAAAATAGTAAAATTAATCATAGAAGTACTAGACACAGATGAAAAATTAGAAGAATTTTTATCATGTGTATATGATGAAAATAAAAATGAAGTTTTAGCAGATTTTTTAAGTGAAGGAGCTAAAATAAAGTTAATTCAAGGAATAACAACAATTATAAATCAGTCTATTGAAAATACAATTGATGATAAAGAAAAATGTTTAGAATTAATAGAAAAAATATATGCTCTATTAGACTTAAAATCTGTAATATCTAAATTAGAAGAGAATTTAAATCAAAAAACTTTAGAAGATATAGCTGGAGAAGAAGGCTTAAACAATATAAGCAATCTACTATTTGAAAATATAAAAGAATTAATAAACGAAGATACAAATAGAGATAAAGTAAAACAAATTGTATCTGAATTATTGGCTATAGCTAAAGATATGGATGTAACTTTATTTGAAATACTTCCAGAAGAATTAGCAAATTCAATAGTAAGTTATATTAGATTTATTATTCCAGATATCGCTCCACATATATCAAACTGGTTATATGAAAATAAAGAAAAGATAGACTTTATAATAAATACATCAGTTAATGAAACTGTGAATGATGCAGAAGATCCATCATTCAGAGGTATAGTAGACAAATTTGGAAGTATGTTATCGACAATCTCTCAAACATTGAAAATTGTTGATAGAGCTGCAAATATGGTTGATAATTATGACTTATCACCTGAAGATAGCCAAAAAATATACTTAGCTATATCAAAATTCTTTGATGAAACAAGTATCGGACATATAGTTGAACTATTAGAAGATAAATTAAATTTAAGTGATGATGATATTTGTGAAAAGTTATTAAATTTATTTAATGATAAAGGAAATGTCTTAACTAAAAAGATAGTATTTAACTATAAAGATAAGACAATATCAAATTTTGTAAATCTAGATTTAGACAAAATATTTAAATCAAGCATTACACCTTTAATTTATAACTTTATTAAATCTAAAAAAGATAATATAGAAAAAATAGTATCAATTTTAGTAGAAGAAAAAACTAATAAGGTACTATCTAATAAAATAGAAAATTTAATTTCAAAAGAAAAAGTTAGAGTACTATCTGAAAAATTACCTAAATTAATTGCAAAATATCTAGGTAATAACAAAAAAATATGCAAATTATATATAGAAAAAATAGTATCTTCATCTTTAGATAATATAGACTTTGAAAATATAATAATAGAAAATAAAGAATCGATAATTTTATTAGCATGTAATAAATTTAATGATTTAGAAAAAACAGTTATAGAACAATTAAAAAATAAAGAAGTAAAAGATGTTTTAGGCTTAATTAAAGATAAAGAAGGATTTAGTTTATCATTAAGTCAAAAACTTCATAAAGGTCTTGTTAATAATGTAGAAAAAGTAATAGATAATAACGTAAAAAGAGTAATCTACAACAACTTAATAAAATTAGATGAAGATGAAATTTGTAATATAGCACAAAGTTTTATGGGTAAACAGCTTAAACCATTATCTTATTTTGGAGCTTTATTAGGAACTGTAGCAGGGTTAATATTTGCATTTGGAATAAATGGAACAATAAATAATCTAGGTTTCTATAACAGATATCAAACTACAATAATGGCGTGTGTTCTTATGGGATTAGTAGGAATACTTACAAATGTAATCGCATTATGGATGATATTCCACCCATATGAAAAAAATAAATTTGTTGCAAAAATACCTCTATTTAGAGTATTTTCACAAGGGTATATACCTGCGCACAAAGAAGGCTTTGCAAATGGTATGGCATACTTTATAGATAATGAACTTTTAAAAGGTAAGAGGGTAGAAAGTTTATTTAATATCAAAAAAGATAAATTTTCACAAAGTATCTTTAACTTTGTATCTAAAAACAATTTTAAAATGTTAGTAGATATAGCTAGTGAAAAGAAAAATCAAATAAGCAAATTCTTATATCAATTTATTATAGATAAATGCAAACAAAACAAAACAAAAATTGCCCAAGCTTTATCTAATACAGCAGAAAATGTAACTTTAGATGAAGTATTAACTAAGAAAAAGGCTATTAGTGTATCAGAAAACTTCTTATCAAATTTAGATAAATTAGATGATGCAGTAATAAAATTTGCACAAGAAAAAATTGATAGACAAAAAACAATAAATAACTTATTGCCAGAAGCAGTAGTTCAATCTATAAATAATGGAGTAAATGAAGCTATAGACAATAGTATAAAAACTTCTGTAGATAAAATACTTAAAGAAGAGTTAGTAAAATCATTAATTTTAAATAATGAAGGAATTTATAATGATTTTAAATCAAAAACACTTTATGATGTTATTGGAAGTGAAAAATTATCTAAATTAGAATCAATGGTTGATAAAGATTTAAATAATTATATAGTTATAAATTTACCAACATTATTAGAAAAATCAATAGATGAATTATTACAAAGTGAACTTCATGAAGAGAAAACAATTGGTGAGCTTTTTGGTGGAAGTATAAGAATAACTTTAGATAAAAATTTATACTCAATAACAGCAGCTTTATTAGGAAAAGTAAATAATTATGCCCAAGAAAACAAAGAACAAGTCGTTAATATGGTTATTAATATGGTGAGAAAACAACTTAATTTCTTCGTAAAAATGGCTTATGACTTTATGAATGGAGATAGACTTGTAAGTCTTGTTGTTATAAACATCATAGAGACAAAATTAGAAGACTTTATAAACGATACTATGTATTCTACAATAAAAACAACTTCTATATGTCTAAAATCAGCTATATACCCAACTACAATACAACATGTTGGCTTTGTAGCAGAAGATGTAAATACAAAATTAATAGCAAGTACACTTGCTGAAGACATAAAACAAAATGAAATAATATTTAACAATGTTGATGACTTAGCTTTAGTTACAATTGATAAAGCGAAAGAAATAAAATTATCAGATATATTTAAAGACACAAATATAGAAAATATAGAAAATCTATACAAAGTGTTTGAGGGAGAAATTACTCAAACTTTAAGCTTAGTAAATGATAATTATAACAATAACATAGAGAATATAAATAAATTTATAAATGATTATATTAATCAAAATATAACAGTAAAAATATTAGATGAAAAACTATCGAATATAATAGATATAGATGAAACTCTAGAATTTACGATTAAATCTATACTAGAAAAATTAAATAAAAATATTGAATCTAAAGAATTAATATTAAAATCTATTAAAACAGCTTATGAAAATAACATAGTAGGTATGAAATTAAATAATTTATTAGAACAAAATATTTTACTTTCAGAGATAGAATCATATTTAGATAAACTATTTAATGACTTAGATTTCAATGAAAATAATCAATATATAGTAGATAAAATAGTACTTAACTGTATAGAAAGTGAATTTAAATTTATTGATAAAGATACAAAAGATTACATTGTAAAATGCATAGTAGATGCATTACTTACTACAGGTATTGGATTTACTGTTGATGCTATGAAAGCACTTAAACTTAAAGAAATAACTACAGAACAAGTAGAAATTATGGACCCAAGAGAAATTCATATGCTATTTAAAGCATTTGCTGGTGACTTCTTCATTAAACTATACTTATATGGTTCAATGGGAGCAGTATTTGGTATAAATATGTACTTGTCAATTCTTTTAGGAATAGTGGACTGGTTCTATAGCAAAAAAGTAGATGAATTTGAAATTAGTACCGATAATATATTTAAGGAATAAAATAAAAAAAACTCCTCACTCTATAAATAAATAGAGGAGGAGTTTTTTTATGAAAAAATCAACAGCAATCATAATTTTAATTATAGGAATTTTAATAATATCTATGTGTAATTTTGATGAGGTAAAAGAGGCGTTTGAATTAAATATTATAACTACAACTATACAATCAAAATTAATAAATAAAGACAATAAATATATAAAGGCAGACTTGAAAATACCACAGTTAACTATGGGAAATAAGAGTATTGAAAATAATCTAAATAAAAAATTTGAAACAGATATAATGAGTTTTTATAATAACTCATACAAAGAAGCACAATCTTTTTTTGATGATTTTCCCGAAGCAGAAAATAAATTTATTGTAAGCTCTGATTATGAAGTTAAAAAAAGTAATGACGATATATTGAGTATACTTATTAAATATTATAAATATAGCGGTGGAGCACATGGAATTTATGAATATGTACCATACAATATAGATTTAACATCTGGAAATACATTTGTATTAAATGAGATTTTTACTCAAAATTCAAATTATGAGCAAGTTATAAATGATAAAATAAAATCTCAGATAAAAACTTTAAATAAAGAGCAAGGCCTTCCTGAAGATAGCACACAATTATATGCTTTCAATAAAATAAAAAATAATCAAAAATTTTATATAAAGGATGATTCAATTGTTATATTTTTTGATTTATATGAAATAGCTCCTTATGTAGCAGGTGTGCCAGAATTTATTATAAAAAAAGAGCTTATAAATACCTTGCTAATTCCTAAATACAAAGAAATAATTTTTTATAGTTCTAAAGCTACCACAGTTTAATATTTTATATAAAAAAGTATCTTAGCTATATATAATGTGCCAAGATACTTTTATTTTTAGATTATAGGATGTAATGAAGCAATTTTTGTAACTGCAACATAAACTCTAGAAATTTCATACCAAGTTTTAAAGTCTACTACACCAGTTTGTGGTAATCCGAATATCTTTTGGAATGTTCTAACTGCTTCAGCAGTAGACGGACCATATATTCCATCTTCAGCGACCTTTGGGATAGCTGGGTAAGAGTTAGATATTGCGTTTAATTGATTTTGGATAGTTCTAACAGGAGTTCCTTTAGAACCAATTTCTAATGTTGCTCCAAGAAAAGAAACTGGAACTCCAGATACAATTTGTGCTTCTGCAAACAATATATTATCTCCATAAAAATATTTAAGAATCTCCTCATAATTATATCCTTGATCACCTAAACTCTTACTTCCCCATTGAGTCATTTGGTCAGGACATTGTGTTTTTTGACCATCACAATATTGTGCTAAAAGTGGCTGTCTTGCTGTAGGAGGTCTTTTTATAAATGTATTAAAAACTGTATCTACTACAACTGATATTTCATCAAAAATATTTCTGTTATGAATATACTTGTGGTCATAATTAGTAGTAGATGTAATTGTGAAGTCGTATCCTTGGTTTCTATACCACTCTGTAAAAACTCTATTTAAAGTAAATGATATAATTGCTATTACATTTGCATAAATTGTTTGTTCAGGCCATGTTGGATATATTTCGGAGGAGGCTACATTTTTTATATAAGTCTTAAATGGAACCCAGTAATTTTCAGCGGAAGAGTCAGATGGCAATCCGTCATGAACAACTATAAATTCTGGAACAACTGGATTATCTAATACAACAAATCCTGTTGGTGCAGGAATTGGTTTTAAGCTGTCTTCAGGTATTTTTGGTGGATAATCTCCCCATAAAGTATGTGGTCCTATATCATAAGTGATTTCATTTTGTCTTCTATAAGATCGTCTACTTCTTTGTTTTGGTGTCATCGGAATAGGTTGTCTAGCAGTTACTATAGGCAAAAGTTGTGTACCATCTATAATTATTGTTTCATATCCATCTTTTATAGCTTCGACTATATAGTCAGCATAAGGCTTTGTAGTAGAAGTTGGATCTAATGAATAATCAACATCTGGTGCAGATAAAGGAATATTTACAATTTGACCAGACTCATTAGTTTTTAAGTTTTGATATATAGCAGAAGATGTTGAACCATCTGCATTTTGTCCATAAATATTTATAGTAACATCTTGTATCGGCGCATTAGTCGTTGAATCTACAACGCTTATTGTTAAGAAACCGTCTTGCATTTAATCACCTTCTTTTCTTTTATAACACATAATATAATTTTAGTACCTACCAAGTTACATACTAAAATTGTATTATTATTAACTATATGCAATTTAATAATAACTGTTGAGAAAAAGTAAAAAATTATTGATAATTCTATTATTTATTTTATGAATAGAGCTAGTCTTTTGTGAAAAGATATTTTATAAGAGCAATAACAGAATAAAAGAGAGGAGAAAATATATTTTTATATGTTGGCTTTTTTAATTACATTTCTACCGATAATTAGCTTTATATTATGGGTTTATTATAAAGATAAATATAACAGGGAAAATATTTCTATACTTTTAAAATATTTTATTCTAGGTATAATTCTTAGCTTTTTTGCAATAATAATCGAAAAATTTTTGATAGATAGAAATATATTTGAGGATGATACAAATTTGATATATACTGCATTTGTAATAGCTGGATGTACGGAAGAAATATTAAAAGGTTTAGTACTTTATATTTTTTCAAAAAAAGAAGATTCATATGATGAAAAATTAGATGGAATAATGTATTCTGTTTTTTTATCACTAGGATTTGCAACTGTCGAAAATTTAATTCATATTAATTATGATTCTAAAATGATATTTCAAGTAGCATTTATTAGAGCTATAATATCAATACCAGCTCATATTATGTTTGCAATTACCATGGGATATTATATTTCAAAATATAAATTTGAAAAAAATATAGCTAAAAAAAGACAGAACTTAATTCTAGCTTTTTTAATACCTATATTACTTCATGGTACTTTTGATTTTATATTGATGATACAGTATAAATGGATTATTATAGTTTTTATAATATATATTATAATTTTAGCAACAATTAATTTAAATAAATTTAATAAATATATGTTATATTCAAAAAAGAGATTTTTTGATAGACTAAAACATGGAAAGAAATAAATATGACAGAGAGGAAAAAATTTTGATTAGTTTACCAGAAAGATTTTTAGAAGATGTAAAAGTAATACTAGAAGATGAGTATGAACAATTTATAAATAGTTATAATGAAAAAAAGACAACAGGTATTAGATTAAACACAATGAAAATGACAAAGGATAAGTTTGAGGAATTAAATTTATTTAAGCTAGATCAAATTCCCTGGACAAATGAAGGGTTTTACTATGATGAAACAGAGTGTAAACCAGGTAAAAATCCACTTCATGAGGCAGGAGCTTATTATCTTCAAGAGCCATCTGCAATGAGTGTAGTGCCTAAATTAGATATACAAAAAGGTGATAAAGTACTAGATATGTGTGCAGCACCAGGAGGAAAATCAACATATATATTATCTAAATTAGACGATACAGGACTTTTAGTCTCAAACGAAATAAATCCTATAAGAATTAAGGCATTAGGTGAAAATCTTGAGAGATTTGGTGCTAGAAATTGTATAATAACAAATACCGATTCAGCTCACCTTAGAAAAGTATTTACAGGTTATTTTGATAAAATAGTAATAGATGCACCTTGTTCTGGAGAAGGAATGTTTAGAAAAGATCCAGTTGCAATAGAAGACTGGACTTATAGCAAAGTTTTAGAGTGTCAATCTATCCAAAAAGAAATTATAAGAGATGGATATAAAATGCTTAAAAAAGGCGGAACACTTGTTTACTCAACATGCACATTCTCAAGAGAAGAAAATGAAGATGTTATAGAAGAATTTATAGCAGAACATGAGGGCGCAGTATTAATAGAAATGGAAAGATTATGGCCTCATAAAGTAAAAGGTGAAGGTCACTTTGTAGCTAAAATTCAAAAATTAGATGATGAAGACTGTAGAGTCAAAGAAATGAAAATAAAAAAATTAAATAATGAGATAAAAGAATACAGAAACTTTGAGAAAAAACATCTTAATATAAATGTAGACAACAAATTTATGTTAAGAGGGGACAACTTATACTTATTACCTGATGAATGTCCAAATGTAGATAAACTTAAAGTATTAAGATATGGTTTACACCTAGGAGTATTAAAGAAAAATAGATTTGAACCATCACATGCATTATCACATTATTTAAAAACAGAACAAATAAAACATACAGAAAATATATCTTTAAATGATGAAACTATATTTGATTACCTAAGAGGAAATGTAATAAATACAGGGGAAAGTCGTGGATGGGTAGTTGTAACTGTAGAAGAAATTCCTATTGGATGGGGAAAAGAATCTAACGGTGTACTAAAAAATCATTACCCAAAAGGATTAAGAATAAATTATTAAAAATTTATATTAACAGTTTATTGCACTAAGTAATTACTATAAACCTAAATGGTCAAATAAAGGAAAATAACCCTTTTTATTGAATATAATATATATTTCAATCTAATTAGTGCAGAGAGGAGAGAATATAATGGGAAAGAAAGAAGTAAATCAAACACAAAGTGTAAAAAACAGCATAATTGAATGGGTAAAAGTTTTTGGACTAGCTATTGTATTAGCATTTGTAATAACTTTATTCATAAAACCAACACTAGTTAGTGGAGATTCAATGCTTCCAACTCTTCACGAAAATGACTATCTTATAATAAATAAAATTGGATATAAAATAGGGGAACCTAAAAATGGAGATGTTATAGTTTTTAAATCTGACTTAGAAAAAAATGATGGCACAACCAAAGATTTAGTAAAAAGAATAATTGGTGTTGCAGGAGACAAAGTTGTAATTAAAGACGGCAAAGTTTATTTAAACGATAAGTTACTTGATGAAACTTATTTAAGCGAAGGTATGGATACTACTGGAGATGTAGATATAGTAGTTCCCGAAGGAAAACTCTTTGTATTAGGAGATAACAGAGAAGTTAGTTTAGATAGTAGATACGAACAAGTTGGACTAGTTGATGTAAATGATGTAGAAGGAAAAGTTTTAGTTAGACTATATCCCTTCAATGATATTAGTCTAATTAAATAGTTTATTTAATATATTTTTAAAGATTAATTAGGTACAAATATATATAACCAATAATAAAATAAATAAAAGGGGAAACATATTTTAATTTATAATATTTAAATAGATTTTCTTAGAAGAGGGGTACAACTATGGTTAATTTAAATATTAATGGAAATGTAAAAACATACACTGTAAAAAATAATGAACAAGGAATTAAACTATCTGATATAGCGAAAGATGTAGAACAAGATTATTCAGGTTATATATCGCTAGCTGTAGTAAATAATGAATTAAAGGAATTGAATACTTATATTAAAGAAGATAGTGATATACAATTCTTAGATACTAAAAATCCAGATGGACTTAGAGTATATACTAGAACGTTGAATCTTGTCTTTATTATGGCGTGTAAATGTCTGTTTAAAGATAGTAGAGTAGTAATAGAACATTCATTATCTAATGGAGTTTATTGTGAGATACATCTTGATAGAGCTATTACTAAAGACGACATAGCAAATATTAAAGAAAAAATGGATAAAATAATATCTAATGATTATGAAATAAATAAAACTGTATATAGCAAAGAAGAGGCAATAAAAATATTTGAATCTGTTGGTTTGAATGAAAAGGCCGAATTAATCAAGTATAAAGATGGAGATACTGTAAAAATATATAAATGTAATAACTATATTGATCATTTTTATGGATATCTTATGCCTTCAACTGGATATATAAAAAGTTATGATTTATTCAAATATAAAAATGGAGTAATATTAATGGCTGCTAGCGAAGATGATAAACACATCCCTAAAAAGTTTATACCACAACCAAAGCTTGCAAGTATTTATAAAGAAGCAGAGCGTTGGTCAGATTTAATGGGTGTAGACAAGGTATTAACTCTAAATAAAATAATAGAATCAGGAAAATATGGCGAGATAATAAGAATTGTAGAAGCATTACATGAGAAAAAGATTGGACAGATTGCCGATATAATAAACGAAGAAAACAAAAGAATAATTTTGATTGCAGCACCGTCTTCATCAGGAAAAACAAGTTTTGCGACAAGGTTATCTATTCATCTAAAAGTTAATAACCTAAATCCTATATCTATCTCATTAGATAATTATTTTATAGATAGAGATAAAACTCCATTAGATGAGTTTGGACATTTAGATTATGAATCTATACGTGCGATAGATTTAAAAAGATTCAATAAAGACTTAAATGATTTATTAGAAGGAAAAGAAGTTCAACTTCCTAGATATAACTTTATAACAGGAAAGAGTGAACCAGGCGAAATTCTACAAATAGATGAAAATCAGCCGATAATATTGGAAGGTATACATGGTTTAAATCCAATGTTAACAGCGTCAATACCTGATAATGAAAAATTCAAAATTTATTTAAGTGCATTGACTCAATTAAATTTAGATGACCACAATAGAATACCAACTACTGATTTAAGATTAATCAGAAGAATAGTTAGGGACAATCAATTTAGAGGTCATACTGCTGAGATGACTATAAAGGGATGGCCATCTGTAAGACGAGGAGAAGAAAAAAATATCTTCCCTTATCAAGAGCAAGCTGATGTAATGTTTAATACTGCTTGTGTTTATGAATTATCATTATTAAAAGCATACGCAAAACCATTATTAAAACAAATTGATAAAACAAGTGAAGCATATATCGAAGCGAAGAGACTTCTAAAATTGCTACAATACTTTGTGGAATTAGATGACTTATCTGATATACCACCAACAGCAATAATTAGAGAATTTATTGGTGGAAGTAAAATCGTACACTAAGTTTATAAAAATATATAAAACAAATAAAAAGTAAGAATCAATTATAATAAAATTTGATTCTTATTTTTTTATAATAAATTTGATATAGAAAAAATATTTTTTATACACTAAGTATTTGAGTTGAAATTTAGATTCAAATCATGTACTATAGTAATATCTAATGTTTAGATTATTCAAATAATTTGGAATCTGAACTTAAATTGTTGGTAAAAAATGAAAAGAATACATGAATACATTGCCAATATATGTATTAGGTTTTTTTGACAATTATATATATTTAATATATAATTATTTTTATATTAAGTAAGTTAAGTGACTTTTTTGGGGGTAAGAAAAATGAAGGATTTGTTAGTATTGCGAGACCTAGAGTGTGTTAAAGCTATTGCACACCCAAGAAGAATAGACATACTGAATGCTTTTGATAAAGAACCATTATCGGCAAAGCAATTATCAGAGATGTTAGACGAACCACATGCTAAGATAAACTATCATATTAAAACATTATACAATGTAGGAATATTAGAATTGGTTGAGGAAAAAATAAAATCTGGTATAGTTGAAAAATATTACTACCCAACAGCTAATAATGTTGTTATGAGTAGAAAAATAATTGATTATACTCTAGATCCTGCAAGTAAAGATGGGGCTGTATCTATTTCTGATTTTGAAGATACAATAGAGCATTTTTATAATGCTGTTGAACAAGGGGCATTAAAATTAGATAGTGTTTTAGAATACAGAGATATAAAATTATCAGATTCTGAAATTATTGAATTAAAAAATACGATTAATGATAAGGTTTCAGAAATTTTAGCAAATAGAAAAGAAAATGACGAAGTTAAAAAACATGATCTAATGATGGTAGCAATACCTACAGATCTTGATAATGAAATTGCAGAATAAGTATCAACTATGTTGGTACTTTTTTTAGTTAATTTAAAAATCATAGTAATGTTTATACTAGCATTTTAATTATGGTTTTATTAAAAAATATATTAATAAGGTGTATTTTAGAAAGGAAATTTGTTTATGAGATATTTTGGGAAGACAGGGATGAAGATAAAACGAGTTGGATTTGGAGGAATTCCTATACAACGAATAAGCCAAGAAGATACAAACAAAGTAATTGATGAACTAGAAAAGTGTGGAGTTAATTTTATCGATACGGCAAGGGGATATACGGTTAGTGAAGAGTATTTAGGAAATGCACTAAAAGGAAGAAGAGAAAAATTCTACATAGCAACTAAATCAATGTCAAGAGATTATGAATCTATGAAGAGAGATATAGAAATCAGTTTAAAAAATCTTCAAACTGATTATATAGATTTATATCAGATGCATAATGTAAAACCAGCAGAATATGATACTTTATTTGGTGAAGATAAAGCATATAGAGCTTTGTTAGAAGCAAAAGAACAGGGAAAAATAAAACACATTGGAATAACTAGTCATGGTTTAGAAACTGTTGAAAAAGCTGTAGAAAGTGATAAATTTGAAACTATACAATT
This sequence comes from Clostridium sp. 1001270J_160509_D11, assembly GCF_015667935.1. Taxonomy (GTDB): domain Bacteria; phylum Bacillota; class Clostridia; order Peptostreptococcales; family Peptostreptococcaceae; genus Intestinibacter. Next base: position 28,449 of record NZ_JADPET010000012.1, read on the forward strand.
CCCATACAATATAGTTGAAAATCAAGCTGATGAAGTGTTTAAAAGAGCATATGAAAAAGGTGTTGGAACAATAGTTATGAAACCATTAGCAGGTGGGGCGATAGATGATGGAACATTAGCTATGAAATATTTATTATCAAGAGAATATATTGATGTTGCAATACCTGGTATGGATAGTCCACAACAAGTTATAGAAAATACTGATGTATTACAAAATTATGAGTTAACAGAAGAAGATAATAAAAAGATTGCTAAAATTAAATCAGAATTAGGAACTAATTTCTGTAGGAGATGTGAGTATTGTCTTCCATGTCCAAAAGGTATAAATATACCTCAAAACTTTTTATTAGAAGGATATTATAATAGATATAATTTAAAAGATTGGGCAGTAGATAGATATAGAGGACTTGCTGAAAATGAAAGAGCGAGTAATTGTATTGAATGTGGTGCCTGTCAAAAGAAATGTCCATACGAATTACCAATAATAGATATGTTAAAAAAAGTAGTTGATACTTTAGAAAAATAAATATAAATAAAATAGATTGCATCAACAATATGTTAGACTGCAATCTATTTTTATTGTTTATTTTTCAGTTATTGTATAAGAAACATCATATTTTGAGGCAGGATAAAGAAATATTTCAACTCTAGGATCTTCTTTATCTATATAGTTAAATAATAAAACAGGTTTAAGTTGTTTATCATTTTTTATTATTCCACTTTTCTCAATTCCATCACATATACTCTTAGGATAATTGTGTAAATCACCCATTCTTTTATTTGGGAAATAAAGTTTTAAAACAGTTATTAAATCTTCTTCTATTTGTTCACCCTGATATTGTTTGTTTATATATCCCGCAATCATGTTTTCATACGCTAAATATTTAGAATGTTTTCCTTTTGCTGGCATCCAGGCTTGACCATGAATATTAGTAAGTTTAAAATTAGATTTACTAATAGGTCGACCTGGGATTGTTAGTTTTATCAAATTATCACTCCCTTACCTTTAGTTATTATAAAACTAAAATGCAATTTACGAAAGGAAATTTTATGGATAAAAATAGATTAATAGAAATTTGTAACAACTTGGGAATAGATACTGTAGGAATTGCACCAGTTGGCCCATATACTGAATTGAAAAAAATTTTGATAGATAGAAACGAAAAGCAATATTTAACTGGGATGGAAGAGGAAGATATAGAAAAAAGAACAAATCCAAAGTTAATAATGGAAGATGCAAAATCAATAATAGTATGTGCATTTCCATATTATGCAGGAGAATATGAAGATACAAATCTATCTAAATATTGCTATGGTGAAGATTATCATATTGTAACAAAACAAATATTAAATGAGGTATGTCTACAAATTGAAAATGAAATCCCTGAATTTAAATATGAAATATTTGCAGATAATGGTCCTTTGGTTGATAGATATTTAGCATATTTAAGTGGAATAGGGTATTTTGGAATAAATAACAACATAATAACAGATAAGTATGGCTCTTATGTATTTATTGCATACATAGTGAACAATTATGATTTTGAAAAAGATATACCGCTAGATAAAACTTGTTTAAAATGCAATAAGTGCGTTAAAGCCTGTCCAGGAAATGCTCTTTTAGGAAATTTTGAAATAGATCCAAGAAAATGCCTTTCATACATTACCCAAAAAAAAGAAGAGTTATCTGAACAAGAAGAAGATGCATTAAGAAAAAATAAAAAAGTTTTTGGATGTGATATATGTCAGGATATATGTCCACACAATAAAAATATAGAAGTTACAAACTTCCCTCAATTTAAAGAGAATTTAATGACAAAAATAGATATAGATGAAATTAATGAAATATCTAATAAAGAATTTAAACGAAGATATAATAATAAGGCATTTAGTTGGAGAGGAAGAAAACTTATTAAGCGAAATTTAGATATAATTTATGAAGAAAACAAAATAAATCTTTAAAATTTTGATAAATAAAGTAAATATTCATAATTAATAATATCCCTCAAACATATAATTAGATAAGATGAAAAAATGTTGTATTGAGGGGAGAGGGCTATGAAAAAATTTAAAAATACTTCTGAAGTTGAACCTTATGATGGTATTATTGGTCAAGAAAGAGCTGTAAGCGCAATGCAATTAGGGCTACAAATGAATAATCCAGCTTATAATATATATGTTTCAGGATATTGTGGAAGTGGAAGAATTACTTATGTTATAAATGAAATTCAATCCCAGCAAATTGATGAGAGCAAAATAAAGGACTGGTGTTATGTATATAATTTTAAAGACGGAAGATGTCCAGTTGCTATTGACTTTCCAGCAGGGAAAGGTATGGAATTTAAAGAATACATGGAGGATTTAATTGAAAGCTTAACAGAAGAAATTAACGAAGCATTTGAAAATGAGGAGTATGAACTTACAAAAAATAAATTATTACAGACGTATGAGTTTGAAAAAGAAAAACTATTAAAAAGTGTAAGAAATTATGGTAGAGAAAAAGGATTTAAGCTTAAGAGTAGCTCTTCAGGCTTTATATTTATGCCTATAGATGATAATTATGAAGAAGAAATATCAGCAGAAGAATTTTGTCAGACTAAAAAAGAGCTTGAAGAAATGGCTATACAAGTCTTATATAAATTAAAAGAATTAGAAGAAAGAGTAAAACAAGTCGTTATTGAAACAGAGAACCAAATCGGCAAATTAGTAGTAGTACCATATATAGAAGCTGCCAGAGAAAAATATAGTGATAATAAAAAAGTATTAGATTATTTAGATGAATTAGAAGAAAATATATTAGAATATATATATCTTTTCTATTTAGATGAAGATGATTTAAAAGATAAATATGATAAAAACTATACATTAAAATACGAAGTAAACTTATTTGTAGATAATTCAGAGTTTAAGAAAGTTGTTGTTGAAAATGACCCAAGACCAAGTAATTTATTTGGAAAAGTAGAATATGAATATCAAAATGGAAATCTAAAAACAGACTTTACAAAGATAATTCCAGGTGCATTTCATAAAGCTAATGGAGGATACTTAGTTTTATATGTAGATCAACTTTTAAGATATGCAAATACATGGGAATTGCTCAAAAAGACATTAAAAACTGGACAAATAGACATAGAAGGGCAAGGTTTTATAAATCCAATGCCTATTCCAACTGACTTAAAAATAATACTTATAGGAAGTAGATATTTATATAATCTTATATATAATTACGACCCAGAATTTATGAAATACTTTAAAGTATTTGTGGATTTTGATGATGAGATGAATAAAACAGAAGAAAATGAAGATGCAATAAGTGGTTTTATATCATATCAATGTAAAAAAAATAACTATAAACACTTATCTTATGACGCTGTTACACAAGTAATTAATCAAAGTATGAGAATGGTAGAGGATAAAAAGAAATTATCTACTAATTTTAATAAAATAATGGAAATGATAAATGAAGGAAATCTATATGCACAAATGGATAATTCAAAATATATAGAAAAGAGACATATAGAAAAGGCTATACAATCAAAAAAATATAGAATTGATAAAATTGAAGAAAAAATAGATGAATCATATAAAAGAGAAAATACATTAATCGACATAAAAGGGAAACAAGTAGGCGTAATTAATGGATTATCTGTTTTGAGTACTGGTGAACACACATTTGGCAAACCTTCACGAATAACTGTTTCGACAGCCTGTGGAAGTAAGGGCATTGTAAATATAGAAAGAGAAGCCAAAATGAGTGGTTCTATCCATAATAAAGGGGTATTAATACTAGAAGGATATTTAGCAGAAAATTTTGCACAAGAGTTTCCATTATCGCTAAATGCATATATTTGTTTTGAACAAAATTATGGCGGTGTAGATGGAGATAGTGCCTCATCTGCGGAATTATATGCTTTATTATCATCATTAAGTAATATAGGAATTAAACAAAATATTGCTGTTACAGGCTCTATAAATCAAAAAGGTCAAATTCAAGTAGTGGGTGGAATTCCTAAAAAAGTAGAAGGATTTTATTACTGCTGCAAACATAAAGGACTAACAGGTGATCAAGGTGTAATAATTCCAGCAAAAAACGAAGACAATTTAGTGCTTTGTAGTGAAGTGGAAGAGGCTATAAAAAATAAAAAATTCCATATTTATAAAGTAAATAGAATCGAAGAGGCAATGGAAATTTTAACAGATGAAAAATTTAAACTAATAAAAGAATTATCTATAGAAAAATTGAGAAAATATAGTGAATATAAAACAAAATAATCTTACTTAATAAATGAAAATGCTAACAAATCAAGCAATAGTGACTCGGACGAATTAAAACAAAATAATAAAAAAGTACAAAACA
>NZ_JADPET010000130.1 GCF_015667935.1 Clostridium sp. 1001270J_160509_D11
ATTATTAAAGAAATCTATATAAAAAATTAAAATAAAGATTTCTTTATTTTTTATTATGATAAAATTTATGTTTTTTAATACAGCTTTATGTATTTATTTTAGAAAATTTATAAAAAACAATATGCAAGGCATTGAAAATGCATCAAGTAAAAATGCACCTACCATAGGCACTACTAAAAATGCAGTTTCACTTTTGCCGTATTTGTTTGTAAGTGTCGACATATTTGCAAGTGCATTAGGTGTAGCGCCTAATGTGTGTCCAATAAGACCGCTTACCATAATAGCAGCGTCATAATTTTTACCTAAGACTCTAAAGCATACAAATACTCCATAAATAAGTACAAATAAAACTTGGAAAAGAACTATGCATACTATTGGACCTAATAAGCTAGATAATGCATATAAATCTATACTCATAAGCGCCATAGTTAAAAACACATCTAATGCTACATTTTGCACAAATTCAAATAAATCCTGATAAAAATCAAAAAACTTAACTTTGATATTTATATTTGAAATTATTACAGATAAAAGCATACCTATTACTATATTTGGAATTAAGATATTTGTTTTTAAATTTATTATGTTCGATATAAAAAACGATATATTCATAATCAAAAGCAACATTAAGACATTTTCTAAAAAGATCATAGGAGTCAAATTTGCTTTATTTTTAGGTATATTATTTTTAGTCTTAGAAATATTAGATAAATTACTACTTCTTGTAAGTGGCTTTAGATTGTATTTTTGTATTAGAGCTTTTCCAACAGGGCCACCTAGTAATCCTCCGCTTATAAGACCTAATGTAGCAGCGGCAATTCCTATTGCTACGGCGTTTTCTATGCCGATACTCTCTATAGTAGTTCCAAATGCCAGCGAATATCCATGTCCACCTTCCATAGATACAGCGCCACACATAAAGCCAAGCAGAGGTGTAATATGTAAAAACTTAGATAAAAAAACTGCTATTAGATTTTGACAAAGTCCTAAAAATGCACATAAAAGCCAATATAGAAATAATAATTTTCCGCCGCCATTTGCACTAAATATATTTATACAAAAACCAATACTTATGAAAAATGCAGAAAGAAAATAAGGCATAAGCGACGTATCCATAGTTATCTCCAGTAGATTAAATTTTTTTAAAAAGAAAATCAGTATAGAAAAAAATAGACCTCCTATAACAGGTGTCGGGATACAAAGTGTATTAAAAATCTTTAATTTATCTTTGATAAAATTTGCAAATAAATATAATATAATGGACAAAATCAAGGTAGAGACTATATTTAAATTTAAATTAATCATCAAAAGACCTCCTTTGTGTGATAATATAGTTTTAAGTATTATTTACTAAAAAAAGTATTATTATAAGTTTATTAAAGAAAGAGGTATAAAATGATTAAAACAATCGGAATACTAGCGCACGTCGATGCAGGAAAGACATCTTTATCAGAGCAAATTTTATATCATACAAAGGCGATAAGAAACAGAGGTAGGGTAGATCATAAAAATACTTTTTTAGATAATTATGAAATCGAAAGAAAAAGGGGCATAACGGTATTTTCTAAAATTGCTAGATTTTTTTATAATGAAAATGAATATTTTCTTGTAGATACTCCAGGTCATATAGATTTTAGTGGTCAGATGGAGAGAAGTCTAGACTTTTTAGATTATGCTATACTTGTAGTTAGTGGTGTGCAAAAAGTACAGTCACATACATCTACAGTTTTTAAATTACTTAAAAAGAAAAACATACCTACTTTTATTTTTATAAATAAAATAGACAGCGAAAACTATTTTTTAGAAGAAGTTTTAGAAGATATAAAGCAAAAATTAGATGAAAATATAATTGATTTAACAGATGAATTTAAAAATGAAGATTTTAGTGAAGATGTTATAGATTTTATAGCAGAAAGAGATGAAAATCTAATGGATATATATTTTGACTCTGGATACAATAGAGAGCTTTGGAATAAAAATCTAATAAAACAAATAAAATCTTGTAATATATATCCAATATTTAGAGGTTCAGCATTAAATGATATAGGAATTGAAAGCTTTATAAAAGCATTTGACTACCTTACTACGACTTCTTACAACGAAGATGAAAAATTTTTAGCAAAGGTATGCAATATAAAATACGAAGATAAAAATAAAGAAGTGTACATAAAGGTTTTAAGTGGAAGCTTAAATGTAAAAGACGAGATAAAATATTTTTATAAGGATAAAATACTAGAAGAAAAAGTAAACTCTATATTTATAAAAAATGGAGAAAAAAAGCAGATAAATAATAATATATCAGCGGGCCAAATAGGAGCCATAATAGGACCTACAAACCTTGAAATAGGTCAATATATAACTTTAAAATCAAATGACAATATAGATTTTTTAAAACAAACTAGAAAAGACACTATAATTCCAACTCTTAGAACAAAGGTAGTATTTGATGATAATTTAAATATAAAAGATGTATTAGATATATTTAAGATTTTAGAAGCTGAAGAGCCGAGTTTAAATGTAGTTTATAGTGAAAAATTAAAAGAAATAAGCATAAGTATAATGGGAAAAGTTCAATTAGAAATACTAAAAGAATTTATATTAAATAGATTTGATATCGAAGTTGATTTTGGAAAATGTGAAATTTTATATAAAGAAAGTATAAAAACGCCTTGTATAGGAAGTGGACATTATGAGCCACTAAAACACTATGCAGAAGTTCATCTAAAAATAGAGCCAAATGATAGAGGAAGTGGAATAATATTTGAAAGCAAGGCCCATGTAGACGACTTAGATATAGGCTCACAAAATCTAGTAAAAACACATGTATTTGAAAGAAAACACCATGGAGTATTATGTGGGTTTGATTTAGACGACTTAAAAATAACTTTAATAGATGGAAGAGACCATAAAAAACATACAAGCGGTGGCGATTTTAGGCAGGCAACTTATAGAGCTATAAGACAGGGGATTGAGCAATGTGAAAGTATAATACTAGAGCCTTTTTATAATTTTGAAATAGAAGTAGATGATAATTATTTTGGAAGGGTTATATCTGATATTCAAAGATTAAATGGAACTTTCGAAATAAAAAATATAAACAATAAATCGATAATAAGCGGAAGGGGACCAGTTTCTACTTTTATGGACTACCAATTAGAACTTATTTCTTTTACAAAGGGAAGCGGAAGAATTTCGCTAAACTACGATGGATATGACAATTGCCACAATCAAGACGAAATAATAGAATTAAAAAATTACAATAAAGATGCTGATGAAGATTTTACATCAAATTCAATATTTTGTTCAAAAGGAACTTCTTACTCTGTAAAGGGAAGTGAAGTAAAAGAGTATATGCACTGTGATTTAGAAGAGATAATTAATAAATGGTTATAATAAATAAGTCTATATTAAGGGGGAATATTATGAATAAGGCGACAATAAAAGTATTAATTGCTATGTTACTTTGGGGGAGCCTCGGAGTATTTGTAAAAAATATTTCTTTAGAATCTGTAGAGATATCTTTTTTTAGGGGAATAATAGGAAGTATATTTCTTGGTATTGTTTTACTAATTAAAATGAGAAGTAAGAAAAAATCAGATGAAGATATTTATTTAGAAACTTCAAAAAATGAATATAAAAAGAAAGATAAAAAAAGCATAATAGTGCTTATAATATCAGGCATGGCGATAGGATTTAACTGGGTATTTTTATTTAATTCATATAACTATATAACAGTTGCAAATGCAACTATTGTATATTATTTGGCCCCAGTTATCGTCATATTTGTATCACCTATATTTTTAAAAGAAAAATTAACATCAAAAAAGGTTGTAGCTGTAATATGTGCTATGTGTGGGCTTATATTAATCGTTAAAACCAACACATCTAATGTGAATATAGACTTAACTTCAGGCATAATAAATGCATTTATGGCGGCATGTTTATATGCGAGTGTAATTATATTAAATAAGTTTATAAAAAACGTAGACGACTACAAAAAGACATTTATACAGATTTTTATGGCATCTATGGTGCTTTTGCCTTGGGTTATATACAGAGATAAAATTGTATTTGATTCTATAAAATCTATAATCTTAATACTTGTATTAGGAATAGCACATACAGGAATAGCGTATTGTCTATATTTTTCAGCTATGAAAGACTTAAAAGCGCAGTCTATAGCTATTTTAGGTTATATAGACCCCGTATCATCTGTAGTATTTAGCATATTTTTGCTTAGAGAACCTTTTTCGATATATCAACTTATAGGTGGAGTTATAATTTTATTATCTGCAATAATATCTGAGAAAAAGCCAAAACCTAAAATTATAGAAAGTGAAGAGAAAAATTTATAAATGGAAATTGATTATGAAAAATTTACTTATAAATTAGACGAACTAAAAAATATACCTCAGTCATCAGGAGTATATTTTATGAAAGATAAAGACAATAGGCTGTTGTATATTGGAAAATCAAAAAATCTAAACAAGCGAATAAAAAGCTATTTTCTAAATTCAAGAGATCGCTCTAATAAAATTGAGATAATGATAAAAAATATTTCTCATATAGAGATTATAAAAACAGATACAGAGTTTGATGCACTTTTTTTAGAATGTAAAAATATACACAAATTAAAACCTATGTACAACACACTTCTCAAAAATTACGATAAATACAAATATATATGTTTAGATGAAAAAGATCACAATATAATTAAAATAAAAAGTGAAATAGAAGATGACGGAATTTATTTTGGACCGTATTCATTTAAAAAAAAGCTTGAAACTATAAAAGAAATAATTATAAAAATATACAAACTTCCAATATGTAAAAAACAAAATAAATGTATACGCTATGATTTAAATAAGTGTATAGGAGTATGTAGGGGAAATATAGAAAATGATAAAAGATTAGATATAGTAAAAAATATAAAAGACAATTTAAATGGAAAAAGTAATTTTGTAATAGAGAAATTAAATGAAGAGATGAATATAAAAATTCAAAATCTGAAATTTGAAGAAGCAGCAAAAATAAAAGAAGAAATCGATTTATTTTCAGCTATTGTAAAAAAACAAAAATATCTTTTAAATTTAAACAGGGATATAGTATTTTGGATAAAGATAAAAGACTATAAATATAAGATTTACTATATAACATCTTTTGAGATAAATTATGAAAAGATAATCGATGCAAGATATCCAAGTCAGATAAAAAATGTAGCAGATGAAATAAAAGACATTATTTCACAAAAAAAAGGCGAAAAAAGCGCTCTTGAAAAAGAGAAAATAGATTATATAAATATAATAAATCAATATATAAAAAATACAAAAGATAGGGGATATATAATAGTTAAATAATTGTATATCTATGAAAGGGTGAGTAATTTGAACAACAAAATTAAAAATATAAAGGAACTTCACAAAGGGGATTTTATAAGTTTATACGACTTAGAATATAAAAATAAGTTAAATCAAGATAAGCACTGGAGTGTGGCTACTAGAAAAGATAAAGAAGCTTTAGAAGAGTTTTATTTAAAAAATAAAGAAGACAAAGTTGATGCTGTTTGTATAGTTGCATATCATGTAAAATATAAAAAATTAGTTATAATAAAACAATTTAGAGTCCCTGTAAATGACTACTTATACGAACTTCCAGCAGGTCTTGTAGATAAAGAAGATAAAGATATAATTCAAGCCGTAAAAAGAGAATTAAAAGAAGAGACAGGTTTAAATTTACTTGATATAAACGAAAATTATACAATGGAAAAAGCATATCTTTCACCGGGAATGACAGATGAATCTATTGCATTAGTTTTTTGTACATGTGATGGAGAGCTAAATAAAGACAACTTAGAAGATGATGAAGATATAGAAGCTATGCTAATATCACAAGATAGAGCAAATGATATATTAAAATCAAAAGAAAAAATGGATGTAAAGGCGTTTTTAATGTTACAAAACTTTGCATTATTAGGAGAAAAACTGTTTTTATAAATTAGAAAAAGTTAAAAAAACAAAATAATAAAGGAAAGTCAAAAGATACCTCTAATTATTAATTATTATAAATAATTGGAGGTTTTATTATGTCTAAAACAGTAATCATTTATACAACAAAATACAATACAACAAAAAAATATGCAGGATGGCTTGCGATAAAGATAGATGCTGATTTATATGAACTTTCTGATATAAGGGGATCTGATTTAAAAAACTACGACACTATAATATTTGGCGCACCTATAGAAAATGGATATATAAGAGGTGTTGAGTTTATAAAAGATAATATTCAAAAAATAAAAGATAAACAAATTATTATATTTTATGTGGGCCTAGGCTTATATACATTAGATGAAATCATGCTTTTTAATTTCTTGCCTACATATAAATATAAAAATATAAAATTTTTTGAACTTATGGGAGATTTTAATTATAAAAGATTGAATTTTATGGATAAAATTAGAGTGAAATACGGCTCAGGAAAAATTACTTCTGATTTAGTCGATTTAAAAAAGGATATAAAAAACGCCAAAAAAGAAAATATAAATCCAATCTTGAAATTTTTAGAAGGAAATAAAGATAACAGTTTGATATAAAATAAGTATTTTATATCAACTATTTATAAAATACTTGATAATAATTATCGATATCTAGTAAAAATAATTATTATCAAAATGATAATTTTTTACACCTAAATCCTGGAATTTGGTTGACATATCAAAATGATAATAATATAATATAATTATCAAAATGATAAATGGTAAATAATGGGAGGGTTAGTGAATGATATATTACAACGCTTTAGATTTGATAGGGAATACACCTATTTTAAATTTAAAACAAATAGGATATCCGAACTTATTTGTTAAGCTAGAAAAAACAAATCCAGGTGGCAGTATAAAAGATAGAGCAGCGTTATATATGATTAATGGAGCAGAAGAAAAAGGAATATTAAATAAAGATAGTGTTTTAGTTGAAGCTACAAGTGGCAATACGGGTATTGCTCTTGCAATGGCAGGCAAACTAAAAGGATACAAGGTAATAATTATAATGCCTGAGACTATGAGTATTGAAAGAAGACAATTAGTAAAAGCATTTGGAGCAGAATTAATACTTACAGATGGCTCAAAGGGTATGGCAGGTTCAATAGATAAAGCAAATGAATTATTAGATAAAAACTCAAATTATGTATGTCTAGGGCAATTTGATAATGAAGATAATCCAAAAGCACATTATGAAACCACAGGTCCAGAAATACTAAAAGAAGTAAAAAATGTATCTACAGTTGTTGCAGGAATTGGTTCTGCAGGAACTATAGTAGGAGTAGGAAAATATTTAAAAGAAAAAAATAAAGACATAAAAGTTATTGGTATAGAGCCAAAATCATCACCACTTATAACACAACATCAAGCAGGTCCACATAAAATCCAAGGAATAGGAGCAAATTTTATACCAAAAATATACGACGAAAATATAGTAGATAAAGTTATAACAGTATCTGATGAAGATGCTTATAAAATAGTTAAGCTTATGGCAAATAAACTTGGAATATTAGTAGGAATATCATCTGGTGCTAATATATTTGGCGCTATGAAATTATGTGATGAAAATCCAGATGAGGTTGTAGTTACAGTAGCTCCCGACGGTGTAGACAAATATATGTCTATGGGAATATTTTAAAATTTATAAAGGAAGGTCGTATACAGTATGTTTTATCATGTTAGAAAAGATTTACAATTTATAGTGGACTCAGATCCAGCAGCTAGAAATAAAATAGAATTATTTTTACTTTATCCATCGATTCACGCGATGATTATGTATAGAATATCGCATTTTTTTTATACTAAAAAGAGATTTTTTATAGCTAGATTAATCTCTCAAATATCAAGATTTTTTACACAAATTGAAATACATCCAGGTGCACAAATCGGCGAAGGAATATTAATAGATCACGGAAGTGGAGTAGTTATAGGAGAAACAGCTATAATAGGAGACAGAGTTACGATTTATCAAGGCGCTACAATTGGGGCAACTGGAAATGAAAATACCTTTAAAAGACATCCGACTATAGGCTCAGATGTAGTAATAGGCTCGGGTGCAAAAATATTAGGTCCAGTTACAATTGGAAATAATGTCAAAGTTGGTGCTAATAGCGTAGTTTTAGAAGATGTACCAGATAACTGTACAGCAGTTGGAATTCCAGCTCAAATAAAAACACGTCGCAAATTTGATGTAGTGGAAAATAATGGAGAATATGTAGCTGATTATGTAATTTAAAAAAATTAAAAACTTTATGAATTAATATTTATATTCTGTAAATAATAAGATAGAAGTTTATAAAATATTCATGGAGGTTTTAATATGAAAGCTAGTGTTGATAAAGATACATGTATAGGATGTGGACTATGTGAATCAATTTGTTCTGAAGTTTTTACACTTGCAGATGATGGATATGCAGAAGCTATTACTTCAGACGTTCCAGAAGATTGCAAAGATGCTACAGTTGAAGCTAGAGAAGCTGGTATGACAGAAATGGAATACTTAGATGGTATGATAGCTGACATAAAAAAATTATGGAAGACT
>NZ_JADPET010000131.1 GCF_015667935.1 Clostridium sp. 1001270J_160509_D11
ATGATGTATTATTTATTGACGAAATACACAGAATAAATAGGAGTGTAGAGGAAGTTTTATACCCTGCAATGGAAGATAAGTACAATGATAATTCATTAAATGATTTTTAATAATACGAAGGAAAACGATTACAAGATATATTTAAGGGGGGATTTAGTTATGAAGAAATTAATGACAGGTAATGAGGCGATAGCACGTGGAGCTTATGAAGCTGGTGTTAAATATGCGTCTGCATATCCAGGAACTCCTAGTACAGAAATATTAGAAAATATAGCTTTATATAAAGATGATATAGTAGCTGAATGGGCTCCAAATGAAAAGGTAGCATTAGAATCAGCTGCAGGTGGAGCATTTGCAGGGGCAAGAACTTTAGCATCTATGAAACATGTTGGACTTAATGTGGCAGCAGACCCATTATTCACAGTTGCATATACTGGTATAAATGGAGGATTTGTAGTAATAACTGCGGACGAACCAGGTATGCATTCATCTCAAAACGAGCAAGACAATAGAAATTATGCAAAATCAGCAAAAGTACCACTATTAGAACCATCCACAAGCCAAGAGGCAAAAGATATGATGAAAATGGCTTATGAAATAAGTGAAAATTTCAATACTTTAGTAATAATGAGACTTACTACAAGACTTTGCCATTCAAAGGGCTTAGTTGAATGTGAAGATAGAAATGAAGTTGGTATAAAACCTTATGAAAAAGTAGTAAAAAGAGTAACAGTACCTGCTAATGCTAGATTATTAAGAGTAGATGTAGAAGAAAGAGAAAAGAAATTATATAAATTCTCAAATGAAACAGAAGTAAATTATATGGAAATAAATGAAGGAGCTAAAGTCGGCGTTATATCTTCAGGAATGTGTTTCAATTTTGCAAAAGAAGTCTTTAATAATAATGCATCTTATCTAAAATTAGGATTTACAAATCCAATGCCAGATGAAAAAATTAAAGAATTTGCTTCTAAAGTAGAAAAAATCTACATAGTAGAAGAAAATGATAAATTTATAGAAGAACATGTAAAATCATTAGGTGTAGATTGTATAGGAAAAGATATACTACCTGCATATGGTGAAATGACTCCTGATGTAATTAGAAAGAGCATATTTAAAGAAAACTTTAAACATGAAGATATAGATCCAGACTTAGTTATACCAAGACCTCCTACATTTTGTGCAGGATGTCCACATAGAGGTCTATTTTATGAATTAGGAAAGAGAAAAGACGTTGTAGTTGCTGGAGATATTGGATGTTATACTTTAGGATTTGCTTCACCATATAATGCGATGGACTTTGTTGTATGTATGGGGGCTAGTTTAAGTTCAGCTCATGGATGTCAAAAGGTACTTAATATGGTTGATGGAAATGAAAAAAGAGTAATAGGTGTACTTGGAGATTCAACTTTCTTCCACACAGGAATAAACAGCTTAATCGATGTTATATACAATAAGGGAAATTCAATTTCAATAATATTAGACAATAGAATAACAGGAATGACAGGACATCAAGAAAATCCAGGCTCAGGTTTTACACTACAAGGTGATGATACAACAGCAATAAATATTGAACAAGTAGTAAGAGCTTTAGGAATGAAAAATATAAGAGTCATAAATCCAAATAAATTAGATGAAGTAAGAGATGCACTAGATTGGGCAATTAGTTTAGACGAAGCGTCAGTTATTATAACTAGATGGCCATGTGCTCTTAAGAGATTTTCACAAGCAGATATAGACGAATTCGGAAAAGTATTTACAGATAAATGTGTTGTAGATGAAGAAAAATGTGTAGGATGTAAAAAATGCACAAAAACTGGATGTCCAGCAATATCAGTTAATAAAGAAACGAAAAAAGCTTTAATAGATAAAAACCAATGCTTAGGTTGTGAAGTTTGTTTACAAGTTTGTCCAAAAGACGCCATAGTAAAGGAGGAAAAATAAAATGACTAAAAGCATAATGTTAGTTGGTGTAGGTGGTCAAGGAACTATTTTAGCTAGTAAATTGTTGACAATAGGTCTAATGCAAGAAGGATACGATGTGAAAATGAGTGAAATACACGGTATGAGCCAAAGAGGAGGTTCAGTTTCATCTCAAATTAGATATTCAAAAGATAAAGTTTATTCTCCAGTTATTGAAATTGGTGGAGCAGATATGATAGTTTCATTTGAAAAAGTAGAAGCACTAAGATATTTAAAATATCTTAAAGAAGGTGGAACAATAGTAGCTAATAACTATAAGATGGAATCAGTAGCAACTATAACAGGTAGCGCTGAATATAAGGTAGAAGAAGTGGACGAAAAATTAAAAGAATTACATGCAAAAGTTATAAATGCAGCTGATAAAGCAGTTGAACTTGGAAATGAAAAAGTTATGAATATAATTTTACTAGGTACAGTTATAAAAGGTATGCACTTAGAAGAGATAGATTGGGAACAAATTATAAAAGACAATGTAAAAGAGAAGTTTATTGATATAAATATAAGAGCTTTACATGAAGGAATGGAATTAGTAAGTTAATTTATCTAATTTAAATAGATAATAAAAGTTAAATAGTTATATTTAAATAAAAATTTATTTAAGGTAAAGAGCTGTTATGAGAAAAGACTTATAATAGCTTTTTATCTATATAATTTTATCTATATAAAATGGGAGGAAGAGGTATGTCTTATAGAGTTTTAGTTATAAATCCAGGATCAACATCTACAAAGTTTGCTGTATATGAAGATGAAAAGCCAATACTAACAAAGTCAATAGAGCATGATGCAGCTGAAATATCTAAGTTTGATAATATATTAGATCAATATAAAATGAGAAAAGAACAGATACACAATGTATTAGATGAAAATAATATAGACTTAAAAAGTATAAATACGATAGTAGGAAGATGTGGAGGTCTTCCACCTGTAAAAAGTGGAGCATATAAGATAAATGATGAAATGATAGATAGACTTAGAAATAATCCAACTTTAGAACATGCATCAAATTTAGGAGCTGTTATATCTTATTCGCTTGCAAATGAAATTGGAGTAGATTCATATATATATGACCCAGTTTGTGTAGACGAATGTATTGATATAGCACGACCTTCAGGGCTAAATGGAATGGATAGACACTGTTTAACTCATGCCTTAAATACAAGAGCTATGGCTATTAAATATGCAAAAATGCATAATAAAGAATATAAAGATTTAAACCTTATAGTTGCACATTTAGGTGGTGGAATTAGTTTAAATGTACATGAAAAGGGACATATGATAGATTTTGTATCTGATGAAGAGGGACCTTTTTCACCTAGTCGTGCAGGAAGATTACCTGTAACTAGTTTGATAGACTTATGTTATAGCGGGAAATACTCTCATAAAGAGATGAAAAAAAGAGTTAGAGGAGAAGGTGGAATATATTCATATATGCACACTTTTGATGCTAGAGAAGTGGAATCCAAAATAAGCGATGGAGATGAAGATGCAAAATTAATATACGATGCAATGGCGCTACAAATAGCTAAGTCAATAGGAGAATTAGCAACTGTTGTAAATGGAGTTGTTGATGCTATAATTATAACAGGGGGAATAGCTTATTCTAAATATATGACAGAGAGTATTAAAAAAAGAGTTCAATTTATTGCTCCTGTTGAAATACTACCTGGAGAAAATGAATTAGAAGCCCTTGCATTTGGAGGACTTAGAGTTTTAAGGGGAGAAGAAGAAGCTAGAATTTATAAAGAAGAGTAATGTATAATTTTAGGGGCGTGTGATATATGAAAGAATTTTTTACTATTGGAGAAATTTCAAAATTATTTAATATAAATAGTAAGACACTTCGATATTACGATGAGATTGACTTATTTAAGCCGAGTTATGTAGATGAACATAATAAATATAGATATTATTCAATAGATCAATTTGAATGTCTAGAGACAATACAGTACTTAAAGGAATTAGGGCTTAGTTTAAGCAAAATAAAATATCATTTAAATACATTGAATTTGAGTAGTATAGTAGATTCTTTAGAATATCAAAATAAGATTATAGAAGAAAAAATAAATGAATTAAAACTAATTCAACAAAAAATAAATAAAAAGATATTTCAGATACAAGATGCGGTACAATTAGATTTTTTAGATCAGATAAGAGAAATTGACTTTGAACAAAGGTGTGTAATTGAATACAAAGAAAACATATCCTATAAAGGTGTTGAATTATTAGTTAGAAAATTAGCAAAGGTATCTGAATATAAGGTAAGCTTAACTTACGGAGATGTAGGGATATCGATTTCAAAGGATAACTTAAAAAATAAGATATATACCGAATATAATCGTGCATTTGTTATAGTTGAAGAAGGACAGTATGAAAAAAATATAGTAAAAGTATTTCCAAAATCGAAATATTTATCTATTAGATATAATGGATACCACAAAGATGCCCCAAAATATTATAAAAAGTTGGATGAATATATCATAAAAAATAATTATGAAATAATAGACGATTCAATAGAAATACAATTAGTAGATCCAAGTTTGATAACTTGTGAAAGTGAAATGGTATCAGAAATCCAAGTACCAGTAAGGAGTAGATTGTATGATTAAAAAATTAGATGAAATTTTGGATACTTTAAAGGGGAATGAAAAGGCAGTTTTATCAGTTGCAGCTGCACATGATGAAGAAGTATTACTTGCAATAAAAAGTGCAACTGAAATGGGAATAATAACACCTATATTAGTGGGGCATGAAGATGAAATAAGAAATATATCAAAAGAAATAAACTTTGATTTAAATGGAATAAAAATAATAAATAAAGAAACTATAGAAGAATGCGCAGAGGTAGCTGTAAAATTGGTTTCTTCCAAAGAAGCAGACTTTGTTATGAAAGGACTTTTAGATACATCTGTAATTTTAAAAGCAGTTTTAAATAAAGAATGGGGACTTAGAACAGACAGTTTGCTTAGTCATGTTATGATTTATGAAGTAGATTTTTATCATAAATTATTAGTAACAACTGATGGAGGTATGAATATTGCCCCTGATTATGAACAAAAAGTAAAAATATTAAAAAATGCGATAGAAGCTACAGAGCCATTGGGACTAAAAACTATAAAAGTGGCAGCTTTAGCAGCAAAAGAAAAGGTAAATCCTAAGATGCAAGCAACTATCGATGCAAAACAATTAGAAGAAGCAGGTAAAAATGGCGAATTTGGAGACAATGTAATTGTTGAAGGTCCTCTTGCGTTTGATTTGGCAGTATCAAAAGAAGCATGTGAAGTTAAGAAGTTTAAAACACAAGTTGGTGGAGATGTAGATATAATATTGATGCCGACAATTGAGGTTGGAAACGGAATAGGCAAGGCATTTACATATGCTGCAGGTGCAAAATCAGCAGGTATAATAATGGGTGCAAAATCTCCAATAGTTTTAGTATCAAGAGCAGATACTCATGAATCAAAATTATATTCTATAGCATATGGAGCTATAGTAGCATCTCATAAAAAATGATAAATATTTATAATTGGTTTATATAAAAAGACGTTTTTTAAAAACGTCTTTTTATTTTACATTAGAAAATAAATTTACTCGTTATTATATTTCTTATAAACTTTCTATGGAAATAGATTTATTACATAATAAGAAGTGGAAAAAATTACATAACTAAAACCTTTGGAATAAATGTTTTCTTTTGAAATGTTGGAAAAAGATTGAAATTTTCTTTTGATATATTATTTCAATGGGTGTATAATATCAGTTGCGTTAGGGAAGGAAAATTTTATAAATTAAATATTATGAAAGTAGAGGACATATTAATATGAATTCTTATTATTTTTTATTTGAGATATCATTAATCTTATTTTCGACTAAATTATTAGGATTGATATCTAGAAAAATTAAACTACCACAAGTAGTTGGGGCATTATTGGCTGGGATTATAATTGGCCCATGTGTATTAAATTTAGTTGTGGAAAGTGAATTTATAATGCAATTATCAGAAATAGGGGTAATATTCTTGATGTTTATTGCTGGTTTAGAAACTGATATATACGAATTAAAAAAACAAGGGAAAGCATGTTTTGTAATAGCAGTTTTAGGTGTATTAATTCCTTTTATATTAGGACTGGTAACAACTTATTTATTTGGTAAGTTTGGAATGCAGGATATTATGGGACATAGTAGTTTATTTTTAGAAAGTGTATTTGTAGGTGTGATCTTAACTGCAACATCAGTTAGTATAACTGTAGAAACACTTAGAGAAATGGGCAAATTAAATTCAAATGTAGGAAATACATTATTAGGTGCAGCTATAATTGATGATATATTAGGTATAATAGCACTGTCTTTAGTTTCAAGCTTTGCTGATACTTCTGTAAAAGTAAATATTATATTGTTAAAAATATTATTATACTTTGTATTTATGGCAATAGTATCATTTGTACTTTATAAAATATTAAAAAATTGGTTTATGGATAAAGAAAACTTTAAAAGACAAGTAATAGCAGTAATTGGTTTATGTTTATTACTAGCTTATATATCTGAAGAGTACTTTGGTGTTGCAGACATAACAGGTGCGTTTGTAACAGGTCTTATTATATCAGCAGTTGGTCTTAAAAAAGAAAAAATTATGTTTGCAGTAGATGATTTATCATATGCATTTTTATCACCAATATTCTTTGTGAGTATAGGTCTTAAATTAGTTTTACCAAAAATGAGTATAATAATAGTAGCATTTGCAATAGTATTATCTATAGTAGCAGTTATATCAAAGTTATGGGGATGTGCATTAGGTGCTAAAATATTTAAGTTTTCAAATAAAGAATCTCTTCAAATTGGAGCAGGTATGGTTTCAAGAGGAGAAGTCGCCCTTATAGTAGCAAATAAAGGCGTAAAATTAGGAATTATATCAAATGTAATTTTTGCACCTATATTAATAGTAGTAATAATAACAACTATTATTGCACCGATTCTTTTAAAAATAGCATTTAATGATAATAATTTAAATGATGAAATGATAAGTTAGTTTTTTAATAAATTTTATTATATTTATTTTATCGATTGCATTTTTAATTCGTTTATCATAAAAGTAATTTATAGATAAGGGTATATATTTATAATAACTGGGTTTATTATTTTATTATATATGTTTTATAATAAAGTAAATGCGCAGTTATTTTTATTTTGTAAAAATACAAATAAGGAGGTATTTATATTGGCGACATTAAAAGAGATAGCTAATGCAGTTGGGGTTTCAGTTGGTACAGTATCACGAGTATTAAATCATGATATTAGTATAAGTGTAAGTGATGAAACAAAAATAAAAATATTTAATATGGCAGAAGAAATGCAATATAAAACTTTGAAGCAAAGGAAAATAAATAATAAGATTGAAAATAACAAAATTAGAGTGGGAATAGTTGAAATGTACAATCCTAGTGAACAACTAGAGGATCCATATTATTTATTACTTAGAAGTGTAGTAGATAGAGAATGTTTTGAAAATGAAATACAAGTTGTGAATTTATATAAAAACAATGAGGAATATAAGTATATAGGAGAAGAGCCAATAGACGGTATTATCGCTATAGGTAAATTTAGTAAAAAAGAAGTAAAAAAAATAAGCGAGATAAATAAAAACATTGTGTTTTTAGATTCTTCACCAGATGAAATCAACTATGATTCGGTAAAAATAAATTTTAAATTAGGTACAATAATGGCACTTGATCACCTAATTGAATTAGGTCATAAGAAAATTGGCTTTATAGGAAGTTTTAAAACTTTAGATGATTATAAAAACAAGAGTTTAGATAAACGAGTAGAATTTTATAAGTCCTATATGAAATCTAAAAATCTATATAATGAAGATTATATTATTGATACTATGGATGTTACCTCTATAGATGGATACAATAAGACAAAAGAATTTATATTAAATAATGATAAACTTCCAACTGCTTTTTTTGTTGAAACAGATACTATAGCAACGGGAGCTTTAAGGGCTTTATATGAATGTAATATAAAAGTACCAGAGGATATAAGCATTATTGGATTTAATGATTTAATAGCATCACAACACACAATTCCACCGCTTACTACAGTTAGGGTCCATATAGAGAATTTAGCCAATGCGGCTGTAGATTTAATTTTAGAAAAGGTTTCGAAAAATAGAAAATACAGTAAAAAAGTTATAATACCGAGTCAATTGATTATAAGACAAAGTACAGGAGCTGTTAAATAATAAGTAAAAAATTCTACATCTTTTTAAATTATAGATGTAGAATTTTT
>NZ_JADPET010000132.1 GCF_015667935.1 Clostridium sp. 1001270J_160509_D11
TATTTTTTTATGGATTTTTTGACAAATAGAAACTTAAATTTTTTATTAAAAGCTATAATTCTACAAATTATAATATGAATTTATAAAATAAATAAAATTTAATTATAAAAGACCTCGATATTGACATAAAATATTATCTATTATTGATAGATAAAATTAATCGACAAAAAACAACTATTACGATTTGGAATATTTAGAATTACTTAGTATAACAAAATAAAATAAAGTAAAACAGTTTTTAAATTTAAAAAAAAATTTAAAATGAGGTATTTGCTATATTTTATTACACAAACGATAGGGGGCAGGGTATTGTCGAAAAATGTATAAAAAAATAGAAACAATAATAAATTGGAATTAAGAATCCTCAAAAAAATGTCACTTAATAAAATATTATGTGTTATATTATAATATAGAAAAAACAAGTAGTTATAAGAGTTCTGTATACCAGATTAATAGGGAAATTGGTGCAAATCCAATGCGATCCCGTCACTGTGATAAAGGGTTGGTTTTCAAACCACTGGATGAATTTCTGGGAAGGGAAAACTAACAATGCTTTTTAGCCAGGAGACCTGCTTTTATAATAAAAATAGAGAACTATTCTACGGTGTATAGGTGTGTTCCAATAAGTCCTTGTTTGTATGGGGTTTTGTTTAACACGCTTGAAAAAGTGTGTTTTTTAATGTTTAAAAACAATCAAAGAAAGTAGATAGTAAATAAAAAGAATAATGGGGTTAAATATATGGATGTAAAACAATTGCAGTATTTTGTAGTAAGTGTTGATATGGGGAGTTTCCATTCTGCAGCAGAAGCATTAATAACAACTCAGCCAAACGTAAGTAAAATAGTCAAATCATTAGAAGAAGAATTAAATATGACTTTATTAAATAGAACTAGAAGTGGTGTTACAATAACTCCTCAAGGGGAAAGTGTTTACATGTATGCCATAGAAGTTTTAAAAAATATAAATATAATTAATGAATTTAAAAAAGGTCAAAACATTGATGTTTTATCAATATCAAGTGTTCCTAGCAACACATTATCTTTTTATTTGTCTCAATTTTATAATAAACAATCAAGAAAAGATATTAGATTAGATTTCTTTGAAACGAATGTACAAAATATAATTAGAAGGGTACATGCTAGAAAAGCTGAACTTGGTTTTGTATATATATCGAAACGAAGTATGTCGGCATTTAAGCAACAGATTAAATCAAAAGGTCTAGAATATCATGAATTAACAAAAGTACCTTTATACTTATTTGTGGGTAGAAATAATCCACTATATAAGAAAGATTCTGTAGAAGAAACTGATTTAAAAGATATAAAACTAGTTCAATACCATGAAAAGCAATTCTCATTATATAACCACTTAGGTCATATAAAAGAAGATATTATTTATAATGGAGATAGTGTTTCTATATCTTATACAAATAGTGATAGTTTTCTAATTCAATCATTAAAACATACTGAACACGGCTCTATTGCAAGTAGCTTTGTTAAAAATCAGTATCAAGAATATGGTATAAAAGCAATTCCGATAATATCGTGTGAAAGAAGTATTTCATTTGGATATATAAGAAGAAAAAAAGACAAAGTATCTGATTTAGGTGAGTCACTGATCGAGTACTTAGAAAACTTAGATGAATTTAAAAATTAAATATAAAAATAGAAAACAGTATTTATATTGTTATCTTAAGGAGGAGGTATTTTGAATAGTAAACAAATTTCAAAAAGATTGATTCAAATGGCAATCGTATTATTAGGGATAAGTTTTATAACTTTTTCACTAATATATATGGCACCAGGGGACCCTGTTAGGGCAATGTATTCATCAAGTGGTGTAATGCCAAGTGAGGAAGTGCTGAATCAAACAAGGGAAGCTATGGGATTAAATAAACCATTTTTAGTTCAATATTTTGATTGGTTGACATCATGTCTTCAAGGGGATTTTGGAACTTCATATTCTTCAGGAAAACCTGTTTTAGGAATTTTAATGGATAGATTAATTCCAACATTAAAACTAGCATTTTTATCTTTAATTATAATGTTAGTGATTGCAGTTCCGAGTGGAATAATAGCGGCTATAAAACAAAATAAATTTGCCGATTACCTTATAAGAGGAATTACATTTTTAGGTATCTCTATGCCGAACTTTTGGGTTGGATTATTACTTCTATATGTAGTGGCATTAAAATTAAATCTATTACCTGTAATATCTATAGGTGGAGGATTTAAAACAATGATTTTACCAGCTGTAACATTAGCATTTGCTATGGCGGCAAAATATACAAGACAAGTTCGTACAGCAGTATTAGAAGAATTAAATAAAGATTATGTTATTGGTGCAAAAGCTAGAGGATTAAGTGATGGAAAAATACTTTTAAGACATGTATTCCCAAATTCTTTATTACCATTAATAACATTATTAGGATTATCGTTAGGTTCATTATTAGGAGGGACAGCGGTTGTAGAGGTTATATTCTCATATCCGGGTCTTGGTAACTTAGCTGTTACATCAATCACAGCTTATGATTATCCAATAATTCAAGCTTATGTACTTTGGATAGCACTTATTTATATGATTATAAACTTAATAGTAGACCTTTCATATACACTAGTAGATCCAAAGGTTAGAGAGAGAGGTTAGTGATGAAAAATATTAAAACATTTATAAAGAAGAACAAGGTATTTTCAGCACTTATCGTAATGGCAATAGCTATAGCACTTGTAGCAATATTCGCTCCATTTATAGCGCCACATGATCCTTATGCGGCAGAGTTACAACATGCATTTCAACCACCAAGTTCAGAACATTTACTTGGAACAGATAAATTGGGAAGAGATGTGTTATCTCGTGTAATTTATGGGACAAGAATATCTTTAAGTGCATCATTGATATTAGTAGTATTGATATTCTTAATAGGAACAACAGCAGGAATTTTAGCAGGTTACTTTGGCGGAATTGTCAATGCTGTGATTATGAGAATTTCAGATATGATGATTTCATTCCCAGGTATGGTATTAGCTATTGCAATGGCAGGAATAATGGGTGCTAGTGTTAAAAATGCAATTATAGCTATTATGCTTGTAAGTTGGACGAAGTATGCTAGATTAGCAATAAGTTTAGTTTTAAAAATATGCGAAGAAGATTATATTTATGCAGCTAGAGTTACTGGTTGTAAAACTTCAACTATTATAGTTAAATATCTTTTACCTAATATATTACCTACATTAGTTATTACAGCTACAACTGATATAGGAACAATGATATTAGAACTTGCAGGTCTTTCATTTTTAGGCTTTGGTGCACAATCACCTGCAGCAGAATGGGGACTTATGTTAAATGAAGGACGAGCTTATTTATTAAATTGCCCTTGGTTAATGATAGCGCCAGGTATAGCAATTTGTATTGTAGTTATTGTATTTAACTTAATAGGAGATAAATTAAGAGATATATTAGATGTTAGACAAGAAACTAGCGAAAGTCAAGTAAGCTAATAATTTAATTTGAATGAAAATTAAATTAAAAAAAGATAAATATCAAAATAAAAGGGAGAAATATAGGGAGGTATTTCATGAAAGTTTTTAAAAGGATAAAAAAGGCAATGGTTGCAACATTAATTGCAGCTATGACATTAGGAGCGGTTACAGGATGTAGTTCATCAAAATCTGGAAGTGTATCAGCAGATTCAAAGACATTAAACTTTGGGTGTACAAATTTCTCTGATTCATTAGATCCATCATCAATAGTTAATGCTGCTTGGTGTGTAAGTAGATACGGTATAGGTGAAGGTCTATATAGATTTGACCAACAAATGGAACCACAACCATACTTAGCTGACTCAGTTGAATCAAATGATGACAAAACTGAATGGACATTCCACATAAGAGATGGAGTAAAATTCTCAAATGGTAAAGATTTAACAGCATCAGCAGTTAAAAAATCTATAGAATATACATTCCAACAAGAAAAAGATGGGAAAGGAACTGCGCATCCATCTCAATTCTTAAAATATGAAACTATAGAAGCCGATGATGAAAAAGGAACTTTAACAATAAAAACAAGCCAAGCATATGCAGATTTAAGTGCAGTTTTATCAAACCCACTATTCGTAATAGTAGATGTTGATGCAGATACTGATATGGCTGACCAACCAATAGGTACTGGACCATATGCTGTTGAAAAGAAAAATGAAGGAACTTCTTTAGAAATGGTAGCTAATGAACACTACTGGAATGGTGAAGTACCTTATGAAAAATTAAATATTATATTCATAAAAGATGCTACATCTAAATACATGGCTCTTGAAAATGGAGATGTTGATGTTATAGAAAATATATCAAATATAAGTGATTTAGAAAAAGTAAAAGAATCAGATAAATATAATGTATCAGAAGTAGTTGGAGGAAGAACTGGATTTGCATATATAAATCAAAAAGAAGATAGACCTCTTGCTAATGATGACTTAAGAAAAGCAGTTCTTATGTCTATAGATGATGAAACTTTATGTAATACTACTGTTGGTGGAATGTATGAAGCTGGTATATCTGTTTTACCATCAAGTTTAGATTATGGATATGATAAATTAAAAGATGCTACTCCATATGATGTAGAACAAGCTAAAAAGATATTAGATGAAGCTGGAATAGTTGACTCTGATGGTGATGGATATAGAGAGTTTAATGGAGACGGAAAAAATATAGAATTATCATTCTTAACTTATGATAGTAGATGCTTAAAAGAGTTCTCTGAAGGTAGTGCTGCTAATATAGAAAAAATCGGAATAAAAGTTAACGTACAAGAAACAGATGCAGATACTGAATGGAACAAACTTACTGCAGGTGAGTATGACTTATTATCAACTAACTGGTTAACAGTTCAAGTTGGGGATCCAGTTGGATATATGGAAAACTGGTATAGTAAATCAGAAGCTAACTACTGTTCTTATAAAAATGATACATATGACAAATTATATGAACAATTACTAGTTGAAACTGATGAAGACAAAATAAAAGATTTAGTACAAGAAATGCAACAAATATTAGTAGATGATGGTGCAGCTTTAATACATGGTTATTATAAAGGAAACATATGTAGTACAAAATCAGTAGAAGGAGCTAACGTTTATACAGCTGACTACTATTGGATAAGTACAGCTATAAAACCAGCTGAATAATTAAAATAATTAAAATCTGGAGGAGATGAGTGATCTTATGTTAAAGATAGATAATATAACTGTTCAATATGGAAACAATAAACCAACAATTGAAGATTTTAGTTTAGAGATTAGTTCAGGTGAGATAGTAGCCATAGTTGGAGAAAGTGGAAGTGGAAAAACTACTGTCATAAGATCAGTACTTGGTCTACTTCCAGGTCAAGGTAAGGTTACAAAAGGAGATATCGTCTTTGAAGGCGATTCCCTTCTAAACTACACTCAAAAACAATGGAATCAATGTAGGGGAACTAAGATGTCTATGATTTTCCAAGATTGTGGCGCAATGATTAATCCAAATAGAAGAATCGGTAGCCAATTCGTGGAATATATTAGGGTTCATGAAGATATGCCAAAAGATAAGGCAAAAGAAAAAGCAATTGGTATGTTAAATAGAATGAGACTGCCACAAGCGAAGGATATAATGAGAAAATATCCATTCCAATTAAGTGGTGGTCAACGTCAAAGAGTTGGGATTGCAATGGCTATGACTTTCCAACCAAAACTATTAATAGCAGATGAACCGACAAGTGCACTTGATGTAACAACACAATCACAAATTGTAAAAGAAATGATGGAACTTAGAGACAAATATGACACATCTATTATGATAGTTACGCATAATTTAGCCGTTGCTGTATATATGGCTGATAAAATAATCGTAATGAAAGATGGAGAAATTGTTGATAGAGGAACTAGAGACGAAATATTAAATAATCCAACGAGTGATTATACAAAACGATTACTAGCATCTGTTCCAACATGGAGGGAGGAACAACATGCTTAAAACAAAAAATACAGTATTAGAAATTGACAATGTAGTTAAAGAATTTCCTATTGGTAAAAATGGAAAGTTGACAGCTTGTAATAAAGTATCACTTTGCTTTGAAAAGGGAAAAACTTTAGGAATTATAGGCGAAAGTGGATGTGGAAAAAGTACATTAATGAAAATAATAATGCAACTAGAAGAACCTACATCAGGTCAAGTTTTATATCATGGGGAAGATATCACAAAATTAAAGGGAGAGAAACTTCGTCAACATAGACGTAATGTGCAAATGGTATTCCAAGATCCATCGACTGCATTTAATCCTAAAATGAAAGTAAAAGATATTATATGCGAACCACTTCTAAATTTTGGACTAATTAAGAAAAATCAAAAAGAAGAAGTAGCAAAAGAATATCTTGAGATGGTTGAGTTACCAGCAGAATTTATGCATAGATATCCGCATAATATGAGTGGTGGTCAACGCCAACGTATAGGAATAGCAAGAGCATTAGTTTTAAACCCAGAGTTATTAATACTTGATGAATCAACTTCAGCATTAGACGTTTCTATACAAAAAAATATTATTGATTTAATTAATAAAATACAAAAAGAAAGAAATCTTACTATAGGTTTTGTTTGTCACGACATTGCCTTAGTAACAGAAACTAGTCATACCGTTGCTGTTATGTATTTAGGAAATATAGTTGAGATACTACCTGGACATAAATTAAGTAAATTAGCTATGCATCCTTATACAAAAGCACTAATGACAGCTGTATTTGATTTAAAAATGGATTTTTCAGAACCAATAAAAGAAATAAACAATGACATATCTAAAAAAATAGATAATGTAAATGCATGTCCGTTTAGAGATAGATGTGAATGTGCGATAGAAGTTTGTAGTAGAAAGATGCCACAGTTAAGAAAGGTATCAGAAAATCATTATGTAGCATGTCACTTAGATTTTACCGTATAAAAATATAAAAATATTCTTAATAAAAAAGAAGTTTTGATAGATAGAAAGTTATTTATCAAAACTTCTTTTATTTTACTAATTAAATTACATATAAAAGAACACATAGATATTGGCATAGACTGCCCAATAAGATGAATATATGGAATATCTCATGGAATTTAAATTTTTTCAATTTAAGAAATTTAGGTTTTGTTCCATATATAATAGCACCTATTGTATAAAGTACACCCCCGCCTATTAATAACATAACACCAATAGATGAAAGTGATTTAGAAAGAGGCACAATTAGAAATATTGCACACCATCCCATAACTACATAAATAAGAGTAGAAATCCAACGAGGACTTTCAAACCAAACTAGTTTAAATGCAACTCCTAGAATTGCTATTAATATTTCTATAGCAAACAATACCCATCCCTTAACACCATTTAGTGATATTAAACAGAAAGGTGCATAAGAACCTGCTATTAAAATAAAAATCATAGAGTGATCTATTCTTCTTAGAAATTTAATAGTATTTTCTTTTGCGATAACTAAATGATATGTAGCAGATGCAGAATAAAGTAATATTAAAGAAATTCCAAAAATAATTACTGCTGTCAATGCAATAGGGGATGGATTTTCTAGTGTTGTTTTTATTACTAATATTAATAAACCAGCGAATGATAAAATTGCCCCAAATAAATGTGTAAAACCATTTATAGGTTCTCTAGCATATTTAGCCATAATATGTATACCTCCTCTATATATAAATTTAATATTGATTGATACTTTAATATTAGTTTAATAATAAAGTATATTTATAGATAATTGTAAACAATATATCTTAATATAATTATATCTAGATTATTATGTAATGTATGCAATTAAATACAAAAATTAGAATACTAATTAATAATATTTACAAAAATAAAAATAATATTAAAAAAAAATATAAAAAAAGTGTTGACGGATATATTTTATGGTGGTATAGTATTACTTGTCCTTGAGACGAGGACAAAACTTTTGAAGCGAGTAAGTCTGAAAGAGCGACGAAAGCTGAAAAAAGTTTTTTAAAAAAAGAGTTGACAAACAACACTAAGTTTGTTAAACTAAAGAAGCTGAAACGAGCGAAACAACTTAAAAAGTTAAGCAAGTTAAGCAAATGAACTTTGAAAATTAAACAGTAGGTTAATTAATAAACTTTAATTCACACGAATTAAAACCAACAACAAACCAAGCCAGATATTTCAGATAATGATTAGTCTGAGCAGGTAAACAACTTTTATTTGAGAGTTTGATCCTGG
>NZ_JADPET010000133.1 GCF_015667935.1 Clostridium sp. 1001270J_160509_D11
AACTATATCAAGTTATATTTTTTTAGTTATACTAATATACAGTCCTATGAAATTACAATTATATTAAGAAGTAAATCTCATTTCTATAATATTTATAATACTTCTCAAAAATAAATAACCTACAAAAGTACTTTACAAATCAATTTTTTTAGTATAGGTTATGTGTTCACAGAGGTTGTGAAAATTCTGAAACTTTATCAAGACTACAAATTTCTTCACAGTAAAATTTATATAATAAATATTCATATTAAAAATAAGGGGGTTTTAATAATGGATAATAAAAAAGGATTTGCAACTACATCAATTCATGCAGGGCATCACAAAAACGCTGCTGGTGCTTTATCATTGCCAATATATCAAACTTCAACATTTGTATTCGAAAGCGCTGAACAAGGCGGAAAAAGATTTGCAGGCGAAGAAGAAGGATACATATATTCCAGATTAGGAAATCCAACTAATACTTCTTTAGAAGAAAAAGTCGCTGCTTTAGAAGGTGGTGAAGCTTGTGCCTCTACTTCATCTGGTATGGGTGCTATTGCTGCTACATTATGGACAGCATTAAAAGCTGGTGACCATGTTCTTGCTTGTGATACGCTTTATGGCTGTACTCAATCATTGATGAGCAGTGGTTTAACAAAATTCGGTATCGAAGTAGATTTTGTTGATTTATCTGATTTAGATTTAGTTAAATCCAAAATAAAAGATAATACTAAAGTTGTTTATCTTGAAACACCTGCTAATCCAACTTTAAAAATCTGTGATATTGAAGGAATTTCAAAGATTGCACACAAAAAAGAAGGCACTATAGTTGTTGTAGACAATACTTTCTGTTCACCATATATCCAAAGACCACTTGAATTAGGTGCAGATGTTGTCGTTCACTCTGCTACTAAATATATAAATGGTCATGGTGATGTTATCGCCGGTTTAGTAGTTGGTAAAAAAGATTTTATAACTGCTGTTAAAATGGAGGGTATCAAAGATTTTACAGGTGCTGTACTAAGCCCTAATGATGCATTCTTAATAGCTAGAGGTCTTAAAACTCTTCCAATAAGAATGGAAAAACATTGTGAAAATGCAATGAAGGTAGCAGAATTTTTACAAAATCACCCTGCTATTGAATCTATACTTTATCCTGGATTAAAAGACTTTCCACAATATGATTTAGCTAAAAAGCAAATGTCTCTTCCAGGTGCTATGCTTTCATTTGAAGTTAAAGGTGGAATCGAAGCTGGTGCAAAATTGATGAATACTATAAAACTTTGTACACTAGCTGTTAGCCTTGGTGATGCAGAAACATTAATAGAACATCCAGCATCTATGACTCATTCTCCTTGTACTCCAGAAGAAAGAGCTGCTGCAAATATTACAGATGGTCTAGTAAGACTTTCTGTCGGTCTTGAAGATGCCGATGATATAATCGCTGATTTAAAACAGGCATTAGATAAATTAGTATAAAAAATTCGCTTCGCTCATGGCGCCAACGACTTCGTCCGTTGCTTAAAAATCACTTCGCTCATGGCGCCAACAAATCGGAGATTCCGTTGCTTAAAATTCACTTCGTTCATGGCGCCAACGAATCAAAGATTCCGTTGCTTAAAAGTTAATAGGTTGGAAATTATACATTATCCAAAAACCAGATAATATATAATTTCCTTAGAATTAAAAAACCATGAGTTATCTAAACCCATGGTTTTTTATTATCTTAAAAAGAAATAATAACCTAAAAGTATTATACCAAGTATAATTCTATACCATCCAAATACTTTGAAGTCGTGTTTCTTTATGTATCCAACAAGGAATTTGATTGCTAGTATTGATACAATAAATGCTACTATACTTCCTACAGATAGTATTAACATTTCAAATCCTGTAAATACAAATCCGAATTTAACTAATTTAAGTAAACTAGCCCCAAACATAACAGGTATTGCTAAGAAGAATGTAAACTCTGCTGCTACTTCTCTTGATACACCTATTAATAAAGCTCCTAATATTGTTGCTCCTGAACGTGAAGTCCCTGGGAAAACTGCAGCTATAACTTGGAATAAACCAATTATTATAGCCATTTTGAATGTTAATTGATCCATATCTGTTGCCACAGGTATTTTCCCTTTGTTGTAGTTTTCAACAACTATAAAGAATATACCAAATAAAATTAACATTATCGCTACTGTTTGGAAGTTATAGAATAACTCATTAACCTTATCATCAAACAATAGGCCTATAACTGCAGCTGGTAAACATGCAATTATTACTTTAATCCACATTATGATTATACTCTTTTGTACAAATGGTTTCTTTTTAAATGAAAAAGGAAAAATCTTTTTCCAATATAAAACTACTACCGCCATGATTGCACCTAATTGTATAACTACAAAAAACATTTCTTTAAACGCTGGAGACATATTTAGTTGTAAAAATTCATCAACTAATATCATATGTCCTGTACTACTTACTGGAAGCCATTCTGTAATCCCTTCAATTATCCCTAAGATAATGGCTTTCATTATTTCGATAAATTCCATAATTCACCTCTCGTTATTCTTTATTTATTTTTCAATTTTTACATTAAAATATCCTGCTAGAAACAGGATATTTCACTTTCTTATTAAAAGTAATCTTTTTAACATCTATAGTATAACATTAAAATATATAATTTTTATTACAAATAATTAAATTTTTGATTAACTTTAGTCTATGAATGTTACTACATCTTCTAACGGAAGTCTTGGTGGTTGTGGTGCACTCATATCTTCTGGAACACAAACTGGTATTAATGCCATTAATTCTCCTTTTGTCTCATCATGGCCCATAACTTCATATATTTTATCTCTAGAATGTATAGGTCCTGTCATATAACAAGCTCCATATCCCATATTTGCAGCTGCTAATAATAAATTTTCTACTGCTGCTCCTATAGTTTGTATCTCAGCTTGACTAGAAGCTACCATATCATATAATTCTTTACATTCTGGTTTATCTTTTAATATTTTATATTCTACTGTTTTATATGGTTTTGCATAAACTAAGATAAGAACTGGTGCATTTTTAAATACTGTGTAGTATTTTAAAAACTTGCTCATATTAGTTTGATCTTTTTCATTATCTGCTAAATTGGCAATTTCCATGTGTCTATCGCCAACAACTTTTGCTATTTCGTCTATTTTCTCTTTATTTGTTATAACATCGAAATGCCAGTTTTGTTGGTGTTTTGCTGATGGTGCATAAGTTGCAGCCTTTAACATTTCGATTAAGTCTTCTTTTGGAATTTCTTGGTCAGTAAATTTTCTGATACTTTTTCTCTTATATATAAACTCTAAGTTTGTCATTTCCATATCTCCTCATATTCCAATTTTAAATAATAACAAAATCTATTTTATACCAATTATAAATTTTTTACTATAATCTTTTAAAATTTTCCTATGTATATATAAAAAATACAAATAATACTTTTTTTATTAAAGTTCAAATCTAGTTATATTTCCCTTTTCATCCTGTAATGATAAAACCTCTAACCCCGGATAACTTCTAAATAACCATTTTATTTCTGACATCGCTCTACTCACCTGTTGTTTATTCATCTTCTTGATAAACATACTGTATGTTATTTCTTCAAATTCTTTACTAGTCATATAATTTCTTATAAATGTATAAGCAATTGTATTTGGAATATTACTTACATTTCCCTTCCCTCGATTGTATTTTTGTGTATACATTTTCATAAAAATCCCTCCCAATTTATATTAAATTAATTTATGCCTTATATATATTTATTTTTACTATTTTTGTTTTATGAGCATAAATTTAGGCAAAAAAAATTCACTGCGTTCATAGTGCCAACAACTTCTTCCGTTGCGTAAGTTAATAAGTTAGAAATTAAAAAAAGCCTGTATAAAAAATTTATACAGGCTTTATAATTTATCTATTAAGTTTATTAAGATACTCTTTTAGATTGATCTAAATCATTATCATCTAATTTATATTTTTTCCATGCTTTAAATGTAAATATCATAAGTGTAGTTACATTTATTCCGCAAAGCACAAACATAAGTAAGTCTACTGCTTCAAACACTACATTTGCACCGAATACCGCTAATGTACCTGCTGTAAATACTAATACTAAATATATTGCTATATTTGTGTTTATATGGTTAGACTTAAATAATTTTGTCATATAGTAGTATGAACCTAATATTGTAGTTAATGCAGATAAAACAGTAAATAATGAGAATACTATTAATCCGAAAACTCCCGTTACATCTTGTGCAGTTTCAAATAATTGAGTTAATCTTGTTATTGTATCTGCTGGGAAGTGAATTATTCCATTACGTACACCATATGATGCTATATAAGAAGTAACTACTATAGATACAAATACTGTTACTATTGTAGGTATTAATGCTATCATAGCTGCTTCTCTAGGCTCAGAATCAGATTCTTGTGCAGCCATAGCTAATGCACCTAAACCAGTTTCAGCAGTTTGGATTATCTTTTGCATACCTAATATAAATCCAAGTGGAACACCAAGCATTGCATTAACAGGGTTCATCATACCTTGAATCATTCCATGTAGGTAAGTTGGTATGTATGATGCTGTTTTAATTACAAATATTGTAAAGAATATAAAGTATGCTGCTACTGCTGTTCCTATCATGTATGTCATTGCATCCATAAACACTTCATGTCTTTTAGATAGTACTAATAATGCTACTATGATTATTACTGGTACAACGATAAATAAATATCTTTGCATGAAAGTAGTTTCTATTCCCATGAATTTAGATGCAACTATAGCACTAACTGAATCTATACCACTAAATTGGAAACCACCAAATCCAAATACAGATAATGCTACGAAACATACTGCATATACCATCCCTAATTTTGGACTTATTAAGTATGATATATATTCTTTTGGTGTTTTCCCCATTATTTTTGAGTTTAATGTTTCTGAATAAGAAACTGGAACCATTATTAAAGCTCCTATTAATGCCCATATTGCTAGTGCCTCTATGTTATGTTGTCCTGCTGCATATAATTTTGATAATGCACCCATAACACCTACAACGGCACCAGTACCTATCATAGCACCAAGAGATATCGCCGCTGGTCCTATAGCATTTTTAAGTTTTAATGTAGATGGTTTTGTTGCTTGTTTCTGTACTATGAAGATAGTTCTTATTGAAGTTATTGCACCTACTACCAGTATAAATGGTAAAAATATAGGCCATATTGTATCAGAAACAACAGTTATAATATGTTCTAATTGTGATAAAAAATTAGCCATTTAATTATGTCTTCGCTACGTATAAATAGTAGCTCTCCTTTCCTTTTTATTTTCCTTATTATGGATATAATACTTAATCTTTACTTGTCGACAATAATTTACTAGATACGACATGAAGTCATTTTAACATATTATTTATTTAAATTTCAATGAAATTGTGTAACCTTGTTAAATCCATTATTTCACATATGTTTATTGTTTCTTGGAAACGTTATTTTTATACATTTATACTGATGAAATCTGCCCTATTTTGATGTTTATATTGTCTTATTGTATATTTTTTCTACTTTTGCCCCTTGAAATTTCATGCGAATGTGTTATGCTAAAAACAACCATTTCTAAATTTATTTTAAATTTAGTTTAATTAGCAATTTTATTTTGTTTTTTTTTATGTCTATATTGCTTATTATTCGGTAATAATAAATAAACAATACTTATAATAAAAAGGAGAAATAATAATGGAAAATACAAATACTAAAAAACCATTTTTTTATGGTTGGGTTATAGTTGCGGCGTGTATGTTAATTCAAGCTGTTCCTTATGGTGTAGCAACGAACGTACAACCCCAATTCATCAACTTTGTAACTAATGGAGAAGGATTTACACTAACTCAATTCTCTTTATTATTTACAATCGGTACAATAGTATCAGCACTTGCTTCACCTTATATAGGTAAAGTTTTATCTGATCCTAAAACAAATATAAAATTAGTTTATATCATAGGTTCTATATTATGTGGTGGCGGATTTGCGCTTTTCTCATTTGCTGGTGGTAACTTATGGGCTTATTACGCTATATCAGCTTTAGTTCAAGTTGGTACTTCTATCGTATCTGCTATAGGTGTTCCATTACTTTTAAACTCATGGTTTAAAGAAAATAAAGGTTTAGCAATGGGTCTAGCATTCTGTGGTAGTGGTATAGGTAATATATTCTTACAACAAGTTGCTGCTAGATTACTTAGTAATCCAAACTATGGTTATGCAAAAGCATACTTTATATTTGGTATATTCTCTCTTGTAGTATCACTTTTAATTTCTATATTTATGGTTAGATTACCAAAAGGTCCATCAGAATTAGCTGCTAATGTACCTAGAAATAAAGCACAACAAGGAGAAAATACAAAAACTACTTTAACTAAATGGGGATATACTCTTAAAGAAGTAACAAAAATGAAATTATTCTGGGTATTAGCAGTTGGATTTATATTTGTAGGTTTCTATGTAAGTGGTATGTCAGTACAATACACATCTTATTTATATAAATTAGGATTTAGTGCTACTTATGTTGCTAATATTGGCTCAATATTCGCCTTCTTCTCTATACTAGGGAACTTATGTGGTGGTTTATTCTTTGATAAATTAGGTATCAAAAAGACACTTTTATTATCAAGTGTTATGGTTGTTCTTTGCGGAATATCTTTAGTATTTATACCTGGTATACCTGCTTTAGGATACTTATTTGCAATACTTTTAGGAATAACTATATTTGCATATATAATTGGACCATCTTACTTAACAGGTGCTCTTTTTGGTGATAGAGAATTTGGTACTATATTAGGTATAGTTCAAGTATTCTTCGCTATAGGTTATGCACTTGGTACAGTTCTTTTCGGAATAAGTGTTGACACATTTGGTTATTTAACTTCTTGGATAATTACAACAGGTTATGTTGTTATAGCATATGCTTGTTTATTAATTGCCTCAGTTGGTATATTAAAATACAACAAAGAAAACAATGTTGTTGAAACTAAAAAAATAGTTTAAGCTTTATAGACAAAAATAAAAAACTCTACAAATATTAAAAAATATTTGTAGAGTTTTTTATTTTACACTTTTTTACATTTCTTGACTTTATTCCATTTATTTCCTTTTTAGAAAATGCTATACTTATACTATTGACTGACCTGTCAGTTTTAGAAATTTTAAAGTGAGGTGAAATTTTTGTTACCAAAATTCAGTGTAAAAAAACCACTAACAGTATTGGTATGCATGGTCCTTATACTTGTTCTAGGTGTTGTTTCCTTTACAAAAATGACGACTGATTTATTGCCAAATATGAATCTTCCTTATGTAATCGCGTATACAACATACCCTGGAGCAAGTCCAGAGAAGGTTGAAAGTACTGTTACAAATCCACTAGAAGAAGTATTCTCTACCGTAAGTGGTGTAGAAAATATTACTTCTATATCAAATGAAAATGTAAGTATGGTTATACTTGAATTTTCTCAGGATACTAATATGGATTCTGCAATGATAGATCTTAATGGTCAAGTTGATTTAGTCAAAGGTAACTTTGATGATTCTGTTGGGTCTACTACTCTTATGAAACTAAATCCTGATATGATGCCAGTAATGATGGTAAGTGTAGATGTCGATGGAATGTCTAATGAGGAAATTTCTAGATATGTTAATAATGAGGTTATTCCTAAATTAGAACGTGTTGATGGCGTGGCATCAGTAACTGCAAGTGGCCTTGTGGAAAGACAGTTACAAGTCACTTTAGACCCTGATAAAATTGATTCTGTTAATCAAGAAATTCAAGAAAGTGTAAATAAGAAATTTGATGATCAAATTGATGAGATAGATAAATCTATCTCTAGCTTAGACGAAAGTCAACAACAATCTGAATCTCAAATACAACAAAAACTTTCTGAATTAGATAGTACCAGTACTCAAATAGACAATTCTATAAAAGAAATCGAAAACTCTATATCAAGCAATACTGGTTCTACTAGTGATTTACAAGCTCAACTTCAAAAGTTACAATCTCAAAAAACAGAGCTTGAAAGTTCTCGTTCATCATTAAATGATGAATTATCAAAAACAGCTTCACAAGTAAGTGAACAAAAAGCTACACTTGAGTCTTCTAAAGAAGAAA
>NZ_JADPET010000134.1 GCF_015667935.1 Clostridium sp. 1001270J_160509_D11
TTTTATATTTTTATGTTAAATTTTTATCCACATTCTATATTGTGTAAAATAAAATTTAGCTTAATTATATAATACTTTTTTTAAACGATATCAAGAAAACGTTTTTAAGTTATTGAAGTGGATATTTTATTCATACGCAATCGTTAATTTTATATCATTCCAATTCTAAAATCTTACTAATTTAAGTATTAATCAATCCATACAAAGTACAAACTATCAATTCTTTAATAATAGGGGGACAAAATGGAAACAGCAAAACAAATCAACTATAACCGTGCCAAGACATGGCAAATAGGGTGCTTTGCATTCAACAATACAGCAACAAATGTAATAATGCTTTTAATGGGGTATGTTTCTTATTATGCAACAGGTGTTGTAGGATTATCAGTAGTATTAGTATCATCACTTCTAACATCAATGCGTATGTTTGATGCTATCACAGACCCAATAATAGGATTTATAATTGATAAGACAAACGGTAAATTTGGTAAATTTAGACCTATGATACTTATAGGTTATTCTATAATGGCAGTAAGTATATTGACAATGTATAATACTCTACACTTATTCCCAGAAAATCTAAAAATGATTGGGTTTATAGTATTTTACGCTCTATATATAATCGGATATACGTTCCAAACAGCTTGTACTAAGGCTGGACAAGCTTGTTTAACAAATGATCCATCTCAAAGACCTTTATTCACTAGATTCGACAGTATTTATAACTTATTTATATTTGCAGCTGGTGCTCAATACGCATCTGGATATATAGCTCCTAAATATGGTGGATTTACATTCCAAGCAATGCAAGAATTCTCACTAACATTTATATTAATATCAGGTGTATTAACTGCATTAGCAATTACAGGTATATGGTCTAAAGATAGAATAGAGTTCTTTGGTACTGGTAAAAAAGCTCCTAAAGTTAAATTTAGAGATTATGTAAGTGTTTTAAAAGGAAATCGTCCATTACAAATGCTTGTTGTATCTGCAGCTACTGATAAATTAGCAATACAAGCAGGTAATAACTCAACTGTTATGGTAATGTTATATGGTATAGTAATGGGTAACTATGGACTATATGGTAAAATGTCTATGATAACAATGATTCCATCATTTATAATGATATTAATCGGAACAAAATATGCTTCTAAATTTGGTTCTAAAAAAGCATTAGTTAGATTTACATGGTTATGTATCTTAACTTATATAGGTGTATTTGCTTTACTAGTATTCGGAGATCCAACTCAAATCTCTCTAGATAACTTCGGAATGATGACTGTTTTATGGATAACTTTAGTGTGCTTAGGTAAAGGATTCGGTTCAATATCTGGTGGTATAGTTATACCTATGATAGCTGACTGTGCAGATTATGAAACTTATTTAACAGGAAGATATGTACCTGGTATGATGGGAACTTTATTCTCATTCGTTGATAAAATGATATCATCCTTTGGTACAACTATAGTTGGTCTTGCTGTTGCATATATAGGATATACTTCTGCAATGCCTCAAGTTGGAGATGCTTATACTCCTGGTGTATTCTGGGTGACAGTTGGATTATACATAGGAATGCCAATGTTAGGATGGATTGCTTCACTAATAGCTATGAAATTCTATGAATTAGATGATGAAAAAATGAAAGAAGTACAAGAAAAAATAGCTGAAATAAAATTAGCTGCTAAAGAGGAATACGAAGCTTTAGCATAAAAATTTTAATAAAAAAGGGAGTGTTGCAAAATAGTATAAAAACTATTTTTCAATACTCCCTTTCTTTTAGTTTTATAATAAACTCTCTTTTTTTTAATCTATTCTGTGTACATTATATATTATTAAGCTACTGTTTCCTCTTTATTTGACTCTTCTAAAGCTTTTTTCTCTTTATGTTTAGCTATCATATCTATTACTCTATCTACTAATAATCCATTTACTATTACAGCTATTAATGAATAGAATCCTTTGTTTAGTCCGAAAGTAAATGCACCAGCTACAACAACGAATAAATCTACCATTAATAAAGCTATTCCTATATTAAAGTTTGTATATTTATTTAATATTTTAGCTAATATATCAGTTCCACCCGTAGATGCATTTATTGAAAATGCTATTGCAAGACCTGTTCCTATTATTAAAGTCCCACATAAAACTGCTAAAGCTAAATTAGTTGTTAATGCATAACTATGCATTACTTTTTCCATAAAGTCCATTACAAATGATAATGCAAAACTTGCGTATATAGTTTTTGCACCAAAGTCGCTACCAATTAATAAAAACGCTATTGCAAATAATATTAAATTACCTAAAAATACTAGAGTTCCTATTGATAGTGCTGGTACATAATGATTTATAACTAATGATAAACCACTTAACCCGCCTCCTGCTATATCGTTAGGTGAGTAAAAATATTGAAGCCCAAAAGCAACTAATATTACACCAACTGTCACTATAAAATACTCTTTTATAGCTTTTGCTATGTCATATTTCTTCATAACTATATTCTCCCTTTTTGTTGTCTAAATTTATATAATTTAATGCATACAATATATGATAACAAATTAAATTGTTTTTTCATAGTTATATTTTTTTGTAGAACTTACAAATTTTAAAATCCCATGAATATAATAATAAATTATATAGTTATACAAATAAAATCATTTAATTTAACTATGGTTTCGAGTTTAAACATAAAAAAATCCAAATCTAAGATATAATATCCGATTTGGATTTTTTATATTAATATTTATTTTTACAAATAAATTATATTAAATTTTCTTTAGCATATGCTAATCTTTTTAAGCAAAGATCTTTACCTAATATAACCATAGTTTTAGCTAAATCTCCACCGTGCATTTGCCCTGTAAGAGGTATTCTAGTACCCATGTATAGGTTTTTACCTTTTATTTTGTATTCTTTTTGGATAGATTTTAATATAGCTTGTACTGTTTCTTCAGTTAAAACATCTACTTCTGATATTTTTTCTTCTAAAGCATTAACTAAAGTAGGTATGTGTTCCATTTTTAAGAATTCTGCACCTTCTTCAGTTTCAACTTCTACTTTATCTCCAAAGAATATTGATATATGGTCAGTTATTTCTTTTACAAAGTGTAATTTTTCTTTTAATAAAGATACTATTGATTTTAAGAAGTCGTATTTTTCTTCAGCTTCTTCAGCAGTTACATATCCAGCTTCAACGATGAATGGTATAGCTAATTTAGTTAAAACATCATCATCTCCATCTTTCATGTAGTGTTGGTTTACCCAGTTTAATTTTTCTGTGTCAAATACTCCACCACTTTTTGAAACTCTTTCTATAGAGAATGCTTGTTCTAATTCTTCCATAGAGAATATTTCTTTATTTTCTTCTGGAGACCAACCAACTAATGCAACATAGTTAACTAATCCTTCTGGTAAGTATCCTTTTTTCTTGAAGTCTTCTACTGCAACGTCACCATGTCTCTTACTTAATTTTTTCTTTTCTTTATTAAGTATGTTTGGTAAGTGAACGAATTTTGGAGCTTCCCATCCGAATGCTTCGTATAAGTAAACGTGTTTCGGAGTTGAAGAAACCCATTCTTCCCCTCTTATTACGTGAGTTATTTTCATTAGATGGTCATCAACTACAACTGCAAAGTGGTAAGTTGGGAATCCATCAGTTTTTATTAATACTTGATCATCTAAGTCGTTAGTGTTGAATTCAGTTTCTCCTCTAACTAAATCTGTAAATCTTATTACGTGATTTTCTGGTAATTTTAATCTTATTACATATGGTTCACCAGCAGCTATTTTAGCGTCTATTTCTTCTTGAGTTAAATCTCTACAGTGACCATCGTATCTTGGAGTTTCACCAGCTTCTTTTTGTTTTTCTCTTACTTCGTCTAATCTTTCTTTTGTACAGAAGCAGTAGTATGCTTTTCCGCTATCTAATAATTCTTTTATATATTGTTGGTATATATCTAATCTTTCTGATTGTATGTATGGTCCATATTCACCTTTTTGAACTACGTTTCCGTTTTCGTCTAACATAACACCTTCGTCATGGTTAACGCCAGCCCATTTCATAGCATTTAGCATGTTTTCTATAGCACCATCAACTAATCTAGTTCTATCAGTATCTTCTACTCTTAATATATATTTTCCGCCCATTTTTTTAGCAAATAAGTAGTTGTATAAAGCAGTTCTTAAACTACCTATATGAACAAATCCAGTTGGACTTGGAGCAAATCTTACTCTTACTTCACTCATGTTTTACCTCCTATTTTTAAGTGATAATAGTTTTATGATCTACTATCATTTTTAGTAATATTATTTATAATTTCTACTTTATCTATTATAAAGCTCAATCCCTATATTATAAAGTAATTGAGCTTTATTTTTTAGATTAATTTATCCTAATTTTACGTTGTTTTTAACAAATTCAGCTTTTACTCTGTCTAATACTTCATCAACAGATATTATTTCTTTGTCAGCTTCTTTTCTTAATTTGAACTCAACTTTTCCGTCTACTATATCTTTACCAACAGTAATTCTCATTGGTATACCTAATAAATCAGAGTCTTTAAATTTGAATCCAGCTCTTTCATTTCTGTCGTCTAATAATACTTCTACACCAGCTACTTGTAATTCATTGTATATTTTTTCAGCGTTTTCTAAGTGTTCTTCTTTCTTAACGTTAACTGGAACAACAACTACATGGTATGGAGCTAATGCTAATGGCCATATTATTCCGTTTTCGTCATGATGTTGTTCTATTACAGCTGCAACAGTTCTTTCAACACCTATTCCGTAGCATCCCATTATCATTGGTTGAGATTTACCGTTTTGGTCTAAGAAAGTAGCTCCCATAGCTTCAGAATATTTAGTTCCTAATTTGAATATGTGTCCAACTTCAACACCTCTCATTATTTCAAGAGATCCACCACATTTTGGACATTTATCTCCTTCTTGAACATTTCTGAAATCGCCAACTTGCCCTTCGAAATCTCTACCGAAGTTAGCATTTTGTATATGGTAACCAGTTTTGTTAGCACCGATTATAACATTTCTTTGATCAACTACTTCTTGGTCTATGAATAAGTAATCAGTTTTTATTCCTATTGGTCCAGCAAATCCAACTTCTGCACCAGTAACTGTTTTTATTGTGTCTTCGCTTGCAAGTTCAAACTCAACAGCTCCACCTATAGCATTAGCAACTTTAGTTTCGTTAACATCTCTGTCTCCTCTAACAACTACTGCTACTGTTTTTCCGTCTGCATAATATATTAATGTTTTTGCAAATTGTCCAGCTTCCATTTTGAAGAAGTCTTGTAATTCTTCTATTGTGTGAACATTTGGAGTTTCTATTTCACTCATTTCTTTCATTTCTTCAGTTGATGCTTCGTGGTTAACTGAAGTAGCTTTTTCTATATTTGCTGCATAATCGCATCCACTACAGAATACTATTTCATCTTCACCAACTTCTGATTTAACCATGAATTCTGCAGATGCAGAACCACCCATAGCACCAGAGTCTGCTTGAACTGGACTGTTGTCTAATTCACATCTAGCAAATATTCTAGTGTATGCATCAAACATATCGTTGTATGATTTATCTAATCCTTCTTGGTCAGCATCAAAGCTGTAAGCATCTTTCATTGTGAAGTTTCTAGTTCTCATAACACCAAATCTTGGTCTTCTTTCATCTCTGAATTTAGTTTCGATTTGGTATAAGTTAAGAGGAAGTTGTTTGTATGAAGTTATTTCATTTCTTACTATGTGTGTGAAAGTTTCTTCATGTGTTGGTCCAAGACAGTAATCTCTACCATTTCTGTCTTTTAATCTGAACATTTCAGGACCCATAACATCCCATCTTCCTGATTCTTGCCATAATTCAGCAGGAACTAATAGTGCACATGATATTTCTTGTGCCCCTTTAGCGTTCATTTCTTCTCTTATTATATCTTCTACTTTTCTGAAGACTCTTATACCCATTGGTAATTGGTTGTAAATTCCTGATGCCATTTTTCTTATCATACCAGCTCTAAGCATTAACTGATGACTTGTTATCTCTGCATCAGATGGTATTTCTTTTAATGTTGGCATTAACATTTTTGACATTCTCATCTCTGATTATTCCTCCTTAAGTTTTTTCTGTATTAAAAAAACCCTTCATCTCTATAAAAAGAGACGAAAGGTTATATTTCCGCGGTACCACTCTAATTAGCTTACAATAAGAAGCTCTCTCATGGGGATATAACGGTCCCTACCGTAAAAACTTTTTACCGTTTTTATGCTAAAAGACTGGTTCAAAAACATCATCATAGGAACTCTCACCAACGCTCCCTCTCTGTAAAGACTCAAATTTTCTACTATTTCTTAATCATTGCTTTTGTTATATTTTAATGATTTTCATAATCTATTTTATAATATATTATTTATTATTTATTGTCAACTTTAATTAAAGAACAGATTGACTGGCATGATATTCCTTGTTTGTTCCCCGTGAAACCAAGTCCTTCTTCTGTTGT
The DNA here is from genome assembly GCF_015667935.1 of Clostridium sp. 1001270J_160509_D11. Classification (GTDB taxonomy): domain Bacteria; phylum Bacillota; class Clostridia; order Peptostreptococcales; family Peptostreptococcaceae; genus Intestinibacter. The sequence goes on from NZ_JADPET010000134.1 coordinate 6,504, forward strand.
TGCCTTTATGCTTACACAGTCAATATCTATATTCATAGCCTTTGATACATTTTCTCTCATCTTTAAGATATGTGGAGCCATTTTAGGTGCTTGTGCAACAATTATACTGTCTATATTGTTTACTTTATAACCTTTACTTTCTATTAAATTATTTACAAATTCTAATAACTTTATACTATCTGCTCCCTTATATTTTGGATCTGTATCTGGGAAGTGCTTACCAATATCGCCTAAAGCTAATGCCCCTAAGATAGAATCCATCATTGCATGTACTAATACATCAGCATCAGAATGTCCTAAAAGACCTTTATCATGCTCTATCTCTACACCACCTAATATCAATTTTCTATTTTCAACTAATTTGTGAACGTCATATCCTATTCCAACTCTCATATTACCCTCCTATAATTTTAGAATTATTATTTAAAATTAATAAATTCTAAAACTTTTTATATGTATTTTTATTTAGTTTATAAGTTTAAATATTTAAATTAAAAAGCAACGTATTATGATAAATTTACTTGTCCCCTTCTATATTGTGTGAATTATTCCCTCAATTAAAGACCCTTCTATCATTATACGTTGCACCTATCTAAAAATAATCCGTATAAACTTCTATATATTATTTAAATTATATTTCAAATTATTATACTATTTTTTTGATTCTTTTTCCCATTTTTGATTTTTTTCTTAAATCTAATATTTGTTCTGCTACATTGATATCTTCTGGATTTGTTATTTTTATATTTTCATAAGAACCTAAAACCATAGTAACTTCTTGACCTAAAAATTCTACTAACATTGAATCATCTGTTCCATAAAAATTCTTTTCATATGCATTTTCATATGCTCTAAGTATTAGATTTTTATCGAAAGTCTGTGGTGTTTGTGCTGACCATAGAGTTTCTCTAGCTGGTGTACTTTTAACAACCCCATTTTCAACTACTTTTATTGTGTCTCTAACTGGTACACCTACTACAGCTGCCTTTTTTTGCTTAGCAACTTCTATAGTTTCATTTATTATTGCATGACTTACGAATGGTCTAGCTCCATCATGTATTAAAACAATATTACTATTTGAATCTAGTTGCTTTAATCCATTATAAATAGAATCTTGTCGTTCTTTACCACCATATGCTATTTTTATATTTCTAAAATCATATTTATCTAATATTTCATGCTCAAAAAAATATGCCTCTTCTTCTCTTATACAGACAATTATCTCGTCTATATTTTCATTGCTATAGAAAACATCTATCGTATGAGCTATCATTTCTTTTTCGTCTAATTTTATATATTGCTTATTTATGTCTAGATTCATTCGTCTTCCGCTTCCTGCAGCAACAATAACAACACTATTCATAATTTCACCTCTTGAATTTTCATTTTCCACGCGTTATAAAAGGACCTCTTCACTTACAGGTCTTAATTATTTTTTGTATATATTTATTCCTTATTCATTATAGTTAAAATAAAAAATTTTTTCAAATTAATTATATTCCTAATTTATTAAAATTGAGATAAATTATTCATCATTGTTGTCATATTAAAGTAGGAATATTTTTTGCAAATTCTTTGTTAAAAATCACTTTGTATGTTCCAAATTTAATAATATATCTATTTT
>NZ_JADPET010000135.1 GCF_015667935.1 Clostridium sp. 1001270J_160509_D11
TAATAATAAATATTTTTAAATAAAAGTTAAAGGAGAAAATAAAATGAATCAACAATTAGTATGGTCAATTGTGTATATAATTGCTTTATTTGCAATATTCTACTTCTTATTTATAAGACCACAAAAGAAAAAAGATAAAGAATTAAAAGAAATGAGAGATTCTTTAGCTGTTGGAGATACTATAGTAACTATAGGTGGTATAGTAGCTAACATAGCAAAAGTTGAAGAAGAAACTATAGTTATAGAATTTGGACCAAGCAGAACTAAAATGCCAATACAAAAATGGGCTATAGGTAGCGTTCAATCAAAAAAAGAAAGTAAATAATAATTAGGAATTTAAAACCTTCCTCTTAAATATATTTATTTAAGAAGGGAGGTTTTTTTATGAATAAAGCGATAAGTATTTTTAAAGGATTGGGATATGCATATATCTTTACTCTAATTGTAATTTTAATTTACAATGCATTATTAACTTTTACAAAGATGTCTTCAGATAGTATGGGATTAATAGTATCCATTATTACAACTTTTGGTGCTGCATTTGGTGGATTTTATGCTTGTAAACAAATAAAAGAAAAAGGGTTGTTATATGGATTACTTGAAGGATTGCTTTATATAGTATTTTTAATAGTATTAGTTTTCTTAGCAAAAGAAAATTTTTCTTTTGAGATAAGTATGCTATATAGTGTAATATTAACGACTGTAGCCGGTGGAATTGGAGGAATTATAGGAGTTAATTTCTAAAATATTTTTAAATATATGGAATATATGTTATAATTATTCAAGTGTTATAAAATTATACATACAAACAAAAGATTAGGAGGAAATTCGACATGGCTAAAAAACATATAAAAACTTTATCTCAAGCTACTTTAAAAGAAAGTGCTGCTAAAGGTGGATGTGGAGAATGTCAAACTTCTTGTCAATCAGCTTGCAAGACTTCTTGTACAGTTGCTAACCAAGAATGTGAAAGATAGTATCTACATAAAATACAAAGGGAATTGAATGGTGATTTGAGTTACCGTTCAATTCCCTTTTTAAAAGTTAAAGGTGGGTTATGTTTCTGCTATTATTCTTCCCGTATCTTTTAAATCATAACCACCAAGTCCTACCAATTCATCTTTGAATTCATCTGAATTAATAATGTTTAAAATTTCTTTATAAATTGGATTTTCTAGATTTTCAGTTTTTATAACTAAATCATATCGTTCCCTTTGTAGAGGAATAAAATCAATATTATCTATTTGCTTAGCGACTTTTTCTATACCTAAACCAAAATCACCTTTACCTCTTGCAATAGCACTTGCAACAGCTAAGTGAGAGTTTTCTTCACAGTTATAACCATTAATCTTATTAGAAGGAATATTTAGTTCACGTAATTTGCCGTCTAATAAAACTCTGACACCGCATCCAATTTCTCTGTTTATATAATTTAAATCATTTCTTTTTAAATCGTCCCATCCCTTTATATTTTTAGGATTCCCTTTTTGAACATAAAAACCTTGAATTCTATATGTCAAGTTGATTATTGTGCATGGAATTCCAGGAAGTAATTTCTTAACAAAATCAATATTATATTCTGAAGTTTCCCAGTCCCATAGATGAGCTGAGGCAATAGATGCTTTATTAGTGTATAAATTAATTAGACCATTATAACTTCCCATATAAGATCTGTATGATTTTATAGATGGAAGACGACTTTCAATATTTCTACCTAAAATATCTAAAATCATATCTTGACCACAAATTATAATGTTTTTATCGTCTATATTCATGTCCTTATCTATAGCTATATCATTTGCAAGGATTTCTTGTTTTGAATGTTTAGTTTGAGGTGATGAACTACCTTTTTTTTGATTATTTATATAATTATTGATATCTTCTTTATCAATACGAAGTTTTTTTCCTACTTTATAAGCTGGAAGTTCACCTCTTTTTATTAACTCATAAACTGTATTTTTTGTTATTTTTAATAATTCCGCAACTTCTAATGGCGTTAATGATGTTGAATCCATAATATCAGCCTCCTTATGTAATATTTTATAATATTTGTTTAATTATGTATATCTAAAAATTATACTATTAACATCATTTTTGGTCGAAAAGCAGAAAAAAATAAGGTAAATTTTGTCTAAAAAAGTTGAAAAAAAAGAGAAAACATTATACAATAAGAATAAACATAATTAAAAATGGTAAAACATTATAAAACATAACAAAAATATACAAACTAGTAATGTTATAACATGTTTAGTTGTGACGAACAATTATAAGGTAGGGGGAAATTTCAATTATGAAAAAGAAATTCGGAGTTTTATCACTAGCATTATGCTTAATGTTAGGTGCAGTAGGATGCAGCAATAGCGGAAGTTCATCATCTTCTAGCTCATCTTCAGGTGCATCAAGTGATGCATCATCTTCAAAATCATCAGGAAAAGAAATAGAATTAAAAATATCTGCAGCAGCTTCATTACAAGAAGCAATGGTAGAAATAGAAAAAGAATTCAAACAAGTAAATCCAGATGTAAAATTAACAGTTAACTTAGGTTCTTCAGGAACATTAATGCAACAAATACAAGAAGGTGCAGAATGTGATGTATTTATATCTGCAGGTGCAAAACAAATGGATGCATTAGTTGAAGACGGAACAATAAATAAAGACGATGTAAAAACTTTATTAATAAATGATTTAGTATTAGTAGCTGCTAAAGGTGAAAAAATAGATTCATTAGATGATTTAAAATCTGATTCTATAACAAAAATAGCTATAGGAGATCCAGAAAGTGTTCCAGCTGGTAAATACGCTAAAGAAGTTTTAGATAATACTAAATTATATGATGCAGTACAAAGCAAATTAGTTTTAGGTAAAGACGTTAAACAAGTTTTATCTTATGTACAACAAGGTGCTGCACAAGTTGGTTTTGTTTACTTAAGTGATGCTCATGGAGTAGATGATGTAGATGTAGTTTTAACTACTGACGAAGATACTCACTCAGAAATAGCTTACCCAATAGCTGTTCTTAAAGATAGCAAACAATCAGATGCTGCTAAACAATTTGAAGATTTCTTATTAAGTGATGCAGGACAAGCTATATTAGAAAAATATGGATTCAAAAAAGCTAAATAGTTTTAAATTATAGATATTATAAATTAAAAATAATGATTTTAAATGACATAACCTATAGATGATGCATTTGCGTCATTTATAGGTTATTAATAAATAGAGAAGATTATAAAATTTAAGAGGAGGAAGAATAAGATGGATGCAGGTTTAACACCTCTTTGGATTTCCGTTAAAACATCTTTACTGGCAACAGTAATAACATTTTTTTTAGGAATAGGAACAGCTTATTTAGTTGCAAACTATAAAGGGAAATGGAGGGGAATAATCGATAGTATATTTACATTACCGCTTGTTCTTCCTCCTACTGTTTTAGGGTTCTTTTTACTTATTTTCTTTGGTAAAAATGGACCAGCAGGGAAGTTCTTATTACAGTTTGATATAAACTTAATATTTACATGGACAGCAACAGTAATTTCGGCTGTTGTAGTAGCATTCCCAATGATGTATAGATCATCACGTTCAGCTTTTGAACAAATTGACGATAATTTAATTGCAGCGGCAAAAACATTAGGAATGAGTAAGTGGAAAATCTTTTATAAGATTTCGGTACCTCTTGCTTGGCCAGGAATAATCGGTGGAGTAGTATTATCTTTTGCAAGAGCATTGGGAGAATTTGGAGCTACATTAATGATGGCTGGTAATATACCAGGAAAAACTCAAACTATGCCACTTGCGATATTCTTCCAAGTGCAAGCAATGAATTATAAGGGAGCTATGTTATGGGTAGCGACAATTGTGGCTATTTCTGTAGTTATGATATTAGTATTAAACTTTTGGTCTGATAAACAGCAAGACCTTGTTGGAAAAAGAAGTAGAGGAGGTAAATAGAAATGTCTTTATATGTTGATATAGAAAAAGATCTAGGCTCCTTTAAATTAAAAGTTAAATTTGAGCAAGAAGATGGGATAGTTGGATTATTAGGTCAATCTGGATGCGGAAAAAGTATGACGCTAAGATGTATTGCAGGTATTGTAAAACCTGATAAAGGAAAAATAATTTCAAATGGAAAGGTGTTTTTTGATTCAGAAAAAAAGATAAACCTAACGCCTCAACAGAGAAATATAGGGTTTTTATTCCAAAACTATGCACTATTCCCACATATGTCAGTTAAACAAAATATACAGTTGGGGATAGAAAAGTTATCTAAGGAAGAAAAAGATGAAATAACTAAAAAATATCTTAAGAAGTTCAGATTAGAAGGATTTGAAGATAGATACCCATGGCAATTGTCAGGAGGACAACAACAAAGAATAGCACTAGCTAGAGCATTATGTTTAAATCCAGATATATTAATATTAGATGAGCCATTTTCAGCATTAGATTATCATCTTAGAAGTAATATGGAAAATGAATTATGTGAAATATTAAAAGACTTTGATGGAAATGTATTATTTGTAACTCATGATATATCAGAGGCCTATAGAATAAGTGATGATATAATAGTATTTGATAATGGGCTTTCATTACCAAAAAGAACAAAGAATGAGTTGTTCGTACATCCAAGTTGTATGACAGAAGCTGTTATAACAGGATGCAAAAACATATCATCTTGTGATATAATTAATACAGATACAGTATTTGCCAAAGATTGGGGATTTAACTGTAAAATAGAAAAAGGTGTCAACGAAAATTCTAAACATATTGGAATAAGAGCACATCATATGAAAGTTGTTGAAGATAATTCACAAGATATAGAAGATGGTGAAAATATATTTGAAATGACTGTTGTAAAAGTAATAGAAAATTCATTTACTTACAATATACATATAAAAAATTGTGACAATGAAAACAATCTTTCATTACAAATGGAAGTTGATAAAAATATAGAAAAAGTTAAAGTTGGACAAAAAATTAGAGTTAAATTTGAAAAAAACTCTGTTTTTGATTTTTAAACAAACACCCATAAGAAAAAGTATTACAAAGACTCTCTCACATAATTGCGAGAGAGTTTTTGTTTTAAATATATTTATATTTCGATAAATAAAGTCGTGTATAACTTGATTACATCATCTTAAAAAGTTATAATAAATTTTGTGTAAAAAATAGACAAAACTTAACTTTAGGAGGAAATAGACATGATACATAAGTTTTCTATGAACGGATACAATATGGTATTAGACGTAGATGGAGGAAGCGTACATATATTAGATGATGTTGCATATGAATTAGTTGATTTATATGAAGAAAATACAAAAGAAGAAATAATAGCTAAGTTAGAAGATAAATTCACAGCAGAACAAATAGATGAAGCATATGATGAAATAACTAGTTTAAAAGAAGAAGGATTATTATTCACAACAGATACATACGAATTTAATCCAAACTTTGTAAATAGACAAAAAGTTGTAAAAGCTTTATGTTTACACGTTTCACACGATTGTAACTTAAGATGTAAATATTGTTTCGCATCACAAGGTGACTTCGGTGGAGCAAAAGAAATAATGAACTTTGAAGTTGGTAAAGCGGCAATAGATTACTTAATAGCTAATTCAGGAAATAGAAGAAACCTAGAAATAGACTTTTTCGGTGGAGAGCCACTAATGAACTTCGACGTTGTTAAACAACTTGTTGAGTACGGAAGAGAAGCTGAAAAAGCTCGTGGAAAAAATATAAGATTCACAATAACAACAAATGGTGTTTTATTAGACGACGAAAAAATAAAATACATAAACGAAAATATGCACAATGTAGTTCTTAGTTTAGACGGTAGAAAAGAAGTAAACGACAACATGAGACCTACAGTAAATAACAAAGGAAGTTATGATATAATAGCTCCTAAATTCAAAAAATTAGTATCTGAAAGACCAAAAGACAAATACTACTACATAAGAGGTACATTCACTAGAGATAACTTAGATTTCTCAGAAGACGTACTTCACTTTGCAAATGAAGGATTCAAATTAACATCTGTAGAGCCAGTTGTTGGAGAAGAAGAAAATCCTTATGCATTAAGAGAAGAAGATCTTCCAAAAGTATTTGAAGAATATGAGAAATTAGCAGTTCAATATGCAGATATGAAATTAAAAGACGAAGGTTTCACATTCTTCCACTTTATGATAGACTTAAATCAAGGACCTTGTGTTATAAAAAGAATAACTGGTTGTGGTGCAGGTAATGAATACCTAGCAATAACTCCATCAGGTGATATATATCCATGTCATCAATTCGTAGGAAATGAAGACTTCAAATTAGGAAATATATTAGAAGAAAAAATAGAATTACCACAAGAAGTAACAAATATGTTCAGAGAAGCTCACGTTTATGCTAAAGATGAATGTAGAAACTGTTGGAACAAATTCTATTGTTCAGGTGGATGTCATGCAAATGCAATCAACTTCAACAATGACATAAAAGTTCCTTATAAACTTGGATGTGAAATGCAAAAGAAACGTACTGAATGTGCTATAATGATTCAAGCCAAATTAATGTTAGAAGGAAATTAATATTTAAAGGGGCGAATGCAAATGATTAAAGAATTTGATGGAATTATGCCTGAGATTGACGAATCTGTTTTTGTTGCAGAAAGTGCGGACATAATAGGTGATGTCAAAATAGGTAAAAATTCAAGCATATGGTATAACACTGTTCTTAGAGGTGATGAACATGCTATAAGAATAGGTGAAAATACTAATATACAAGATGGTACTGTAATTCATGTAGGATGGGATGTAGACACTGTTATAGGTGATAATGTAACAGTAGGTCATAACGCATTAGTGCATGGATGTAAAATCGGTAATAACAGTCTTGTAGGTATGGGTGCAATAGTTCTAAATGGTGCAGAAATAGGAGAATACTGCATGATAGCTGCTGGGGCTTTAGTTACACAAAATAAAAAATTCCCAGATGGCGTTCTTATAATGGGTTCTCCAGCAAAAGTTGTCAGAGAATTGACTGATGAAGAAAAACAAAGTTTAATAAAATCAGCAGATGACTATTATAAAAATGCTCAAAGACATAAATAAATTTGAGATTTATAAATAGTATATGTTGTAATTTTAAATAAATTTAAGCTAAAATTATTATATAAAATATAAATGGATACGACATTAATCAATAAGCAATGTTGTATCCATTTTTTTTAGGGGGAATATATTATGTTTATTGAGAGTATTAAAGAAAATTGGAAATATGAAAATGCTAATGATGATGCTGCAGTAAAACTGTGGAATGCAAAGGCAGATTATTTTGGGAGTTATGATTTAGAAGAAGTAAAAAAAGAGATATTTATACAGATAATAAAAGAAAATAATTTAATAGACAAAAAAGGGACTATATTAGATGTTGGATGTGGAGCAGGAAAATATTCTATAGCATTATCAGACGACTGTTTCAAAATTGTTGGAACTGATTTGTCGCCAAAGATGATTGAATCTGCACAAAAAAGGGCAAAAGAATATGAAAAGACAAATATAGAATTTAGATGTGATGATTGGTCCAAATTAGATATAAAAAAAGAAGGGATGATTCATCAATTTGACTTAGTAATAGCTTGTATGACACCTGCGATATGCAATTATGATACATTTAAAAAGTTTATAGATTGTAGCAAAAATGCCGGGATATTTTGTTCTGGTACGAGAAGGTCAGATTCAGTTACAGATGAAATAGATAAAATATTAGGGATTAATAAACAAGAAAGTAAATCAGAAAAGAGCGTTTTGTATGTATTCAATATACTATGGGAAAATGGATATTACCCTAATGTAGAATATATAGATCAAAGCTGGGACAGCGAAAGAACACTTGAAAATGCATATGAAGTATATATAAATAGATGCAAAGCTAAGTATGATATAGATAATATCCAAGAAAAAAAAGTAAAACAATACTTAAAAGATATAAGCCAAAATGGTGTAGTATATGAAAAAATAAAAGCTAAAAAAGCGGTAGTATATTGGAAAAAGTAAAACAAATTATGAAATAGATTTATTAGTTTTAGATATAATGATGCCTAGAGTTAACGGTATAGAAGTATGTAAAAAAAT
>NZ_JADPET010000136.1 GCF_015667935.1 Clostridium sp. 1001270J_160509_D11
GGTCATTATTGTCCAATAATAATAGATAATTCCGGAAAATTCAAATGTACTGATGATACTCTATGCAAAAAAAATATCAAATTGTAAGAAATGTAAAAATATGCTAAAATTAAGTCAAAATAAGGTAATTAATTATAAAAAGTGAAATTTAGGTTTGGAGTGATTTTATGGAATACATTATAGGGAAAAAATTGCTAGATACACCTGTTAATATGAAAGTTGTCAAAATGATATCGCTTATAAATGAATGTAAAGGCAAACAAATAGTTTATAAGAAGCAGCCCAAAGAAGTATTAGAAAAATTAACGGAAAAAGCAGTATTAGATTTTACTATAGACTCATGTGAAAGTATCATATTAAAGGGAGAAGAAATAAAAAATATATTTTTAAATGAGGTAAAACCAAAAACAAGAGAACAAGTCAGCATAATGGAATTTAGGGATAGTTTAAAAACTGTAAATAGTGCATATGAAGATATGTCATTAAGTTCACAGACGATACTAGAGCTACATGGATATCTACATCGCCTGTCTTTAGTTAGAGGAGGAAAATATCGAACTGAGGAAAATAACCTTCTACGTACAGATTTTTTTAGAGACGATATTTTTAATAACCACGGTGTATTAATCAAGAAGAACATAGAAGAAAGACTAGATCAATACATAGAAGATTTGTGCAGAGAATACAATAGATTGATTAGAGAAAATGAAATAGACAATTTAATAATAGTTGCAGCATTTATACTAGATTTTATATTAATTTCACCATTTGAAGAAGATAATATAAAAATGGCCAAACTATTGACTGTGCTATTGCTTAATAAAAATGGATATACAATTTCAAAATACGAAAGCTTAGGAAAAATCTATGATGAAAGTGAAATGGTCTATTTTAAAGGATTATTTGATATAAAAAACGACACAGAGAAGCTTTATTATAGTATAAATAAATGGATAGAATATTTTTTAAAATTTATATTAGATGCATATTTAAATCTAGGAGAAGAACTTAACTTAAACAGTGTCAAAAAAGAAACTAAAACAAAGAGAATTGAAAAGATAGTCAATTCTACTTTAGGTTATTTTACAAAAGATGATATAAAAATACAATGCCCAGATATACCAGAGCCTACAATAAATAGAGTTTTTAATAATATGAGAAAAGACGGGAAAATTGAAGTTGTGGCAAAAGGTAGAAGTGCAAAGTGGAAGAGAATATAAATAATAAAAAATTATTGAAAATTAAAAAGAAGTGTACTACTATTTAAAGTATCAAAATAAATATTAGAAAATGTAACAAAATACAGTTTTCGACATAAATTAAATTACAGTAAATAATTGAAGTGGAGGAATGGAAGATGAATTTAATAAGCAGACAATTTAATAAATTAAATATAGAAAAATTAAATCATCACCATCATCATAGATATTAGGGATTGTAATTATGGAGAATATTTTTCATAGATACAAGCCCTATTTGTGTTAGCTAGAGGCTTGTATCTATGATGGGATAAAGTTAAAACCATGTAGGTAAAAGCCTACATGGTTTTTTTTATATATAAAAAGTAGAGGTGTAATGAAATGGAGTTTTTAAGAATACAAGATGAATTAAACTTTGCAAAGAAGAGATATGAACTAACAAAGAAAATAGAGACATCTTTTGTAGATGCAGGTTTCATACAGATAAAACCCGAGATATTTGAAGAATATGACGAAATTACACAAATTGATAAAAATATTTCGACAAAGTCTATGGTAAAAGTAGTTAGCAATAAAGTTATGGTACTTAGACCTGATATAACTATAAGTCTTATGAAAAACTTAATACCTAGATGGGAAGATGATTTGAGTTTGAAATTATTTTATCATTCAACAGTTTATAAAAACAAAAGAAATGGAGATGGGATTATACAATGTAGACAGTTTGGATGTGAGTATTTAGGTGAACCATCAATGGATGCAGATAGAGAAGTTGTAAATTTAGCTTTTAATATTTTGAGAAAGTTTACAGATGAATTTTTACTTGAAATAGGAAGTGGCAACTATATAGATGGATTTGTTGAAGCATTAAATATAGATTCTGATACTGAAAGACAATTTAAAAAATTGCTGTATAGAAAAAATAAACCTGAACTAGAGGCATTTGCACAAAAATTAGATATAAAACCAGAATTAAAAGAACTAATGGTAAATATTTTGAGCATTAGGGGTACTTTAAAAGAAGTTACAGAAAGAGCAAATAAATATTTTACAAATGCCAGAATGAAAAAAGGAATTGATCAATTAAATACAATAAGTACTTTAATTTCAAAAGAAGACTTAGACAAATATACATTATTCGATTTATCTATGGTATCTAAGCTAGATTATTATGATGGAATAATGTTAAAGGGGTATTATAAAAGTTTATATAAAGAAATATTAAGCGGAGGTAGATACGATTCTCTTACAGAGTCATTTGGAAAAAGAGTCCCTGCTATAGGATTTACAATCTACTTTGACGCATTGATGGAAGCTATTAATAGATAGGAGATGGGGTTATGGACAATTTAACAATAGCAATTGCAAAAGGGAGAATTGAAAAAGATATTTATAGAAGACTAAAAGATTTAAATATGGAGAAATGGATAGATAGAGATTCTAGAAAATTAATATTTACAGATGAGGAAAATCATATAACGTATATTCATGTTAAACCTAGTGATGTTGTGACTTATGTTGAAAAAGGTGTGGCAGATTTAGGGATTGTAGGTAAGGATACAATCTTAGAAAATGAAAACAAAAGTGAAGTTTATGAACTTTACGATTTGGGATTTGGAAAATGCAAGTTTTCAGTAGCTGGTATGAAGGGCAAAAAGGATAAGTATTTGACTTGTGAAAATTTAAAGGTGGCGACTAAATATCCTGTAATAGCAAAAAACTTCTTTAAAAGAAGAGGTCAAAAGATAGATATAATCAAATTAAATGGCTCAGTAGAATTAGGACCTATTGTAGGTCTATCAGATGTAATTGTCGATTTAGTCGAAACAGGAAATACAATAAAGGCAAATGGACTAGAAGTATATGAGGATTTATTCGATATAAGCGCCAGAATAATCGCAAATAGAGTTAGTTACAAGTTTAATTATGAAAAAATTCAAAAAATAATAGATTTATTCGATTCAACAGTAAAAGCAAGCGACTATAAATAATTAGATAAAGAATTTAAAGTGAGGAGTGGTGATATGAATAGAGAAAAAGAAAGTATTAGAACCTTAGAACCGTATGTTACAAATCCAACAGTATGTTCAGTAAAATTAGATGCAAATGAAGGCGATAAAGATCTATATCTTGATTTATTAAAAAAATTAGGAAATAGCGACCTTAAATTAAATTACTATCCAGACGATTCGTATACCGAGTTAAAAAAAGAAATCAATAATTATGTCGGATATGAGCCTAAGAATATAACTGTTGGAAATGGTTCAAGTGAGCTATTGGATTTATGTGTAAAGACTTTTGTAGATAAAGACGAAATGATACTAAGCCTAGATCCTACTTTTAGTATGTATTCAATTTATGCACAAGTTTTTAGTGCAAAATATGTGGGCGCTAAGGCGGAGAATGATTTCAAATTAAATGTAGACAGTATAATTGAAGATATTCAAAAAAATAGTCCAAAGTTAATCATACTTTGTAATCCAAACAATCCAACAGGCTCAGTTCTTACAAAAGAAGAAGTTAGAAAAATCGTAAAAAGTACAGATGCATTAATAGCTTTAGACGAAGCTTATATGGAGTTTGGAGATGAATCTCTAATTGATGAAGTTATGAATTACGACAATTTGTTAATTGTAAAAACTCTATCAAAGGCATTTTCGCTAGCGGGAATAAGAATGGGATATATAGTTGCAAATGAAGATATAATAAATTCAATCGAAAAAGTTAGAGCTCCTTACAATTTAAATTCTCTATCGACATATATAGCTACAGAAGCCTTAAGACAAAAGGATAGAATGTATGATTATGTGAAAAGCATAAAAGAAGAGAGAAAAAAGATGTATAAGACGTTGATTGATTTAGGTGTTAAAGCGTATAAATCAAGTGCAAACTTTATATTTTTCAAAAGCGATATAGAAGATTTACAAAAGAAATTAATTCAAAAAGACGTCTTAATTAGAAAGTTTAGTTCTAAATTAGAGGGATTTTATAGAGTGTCAATTGGTACAAAAGAGCAAAATCAAAAATTCTTAGAAGCATTAAAAGAAGTTATATAGGATTTTGAGATATATAAGTAGATGAAATATATATTAAATGAAATATAGATATTGAATGATATATATAATAGATTGAGATAAAATTATAAATTAAGTTAATCGCGGGGGATAAGATGAGAAGTTACAAAATAAATAGAGATACATTGGAGACAAAAATTTCAGTTAAGATAAATTTAGACGGAAGCGGTAAATCAGAAATAGATACAGGGATTGGTTTTTTCGACCATATGCTTACCTTAATGGCGTTTCACGGCAAATTCGATATAAATATAAAATGCGAAGGCGATACTTATGTAGATGATCACCACACAATTGAAGATATAGGAATAGCACTTGGGCAGTGTGTAAAAAATGCCCTAGGAAATAGACGAGGAATAAAAAGATATTCTACAGTTTTTATTCCTATGGACGAATCACTAGCACAGACCTCAATTGATATAAGCAATAGACCTTACTTAGTATTTAATGCAGAATTTAAAGATAAAAGAGTTGGAAATATGACGACACAAATGGTCAAAGAATTTTTTAGAGCATTTGTAAATGAGTCAAGAGTTACGCTACACATAAACTTATTATATGGGGAAAATGACCATCACAAAATAGAAGCGATATTTAAATCTTTTGCAAGAGCATTAAAAGAATCAATAAAAATAGTTTCAGATGAGGTGTCTTCATCAAAGGGGGTTTTATAATGAATATTATAGTTGATTATGGCTTGGGAAATTTGGGTTCTGTAATTAGAGGGTTTAATAGAGCAGGGATAGATACAAAATTATCTAGAGATTTAGAAGAAATTAAAAATGCAGATTCGCTGATTTTGCCAGGGGTTGGAGCTTTTGGCGATGCAATGAATAAATTAAATGAGCTTGAGTTAGTAGATACAATTAAAGATTTTGCAAAAACAGGGAAGTACATGATAGGTATTTGCCTCGGGATGCAGATAATGTACGAACAAGGAACAGAATATGGAACTCACAAAGGACTCGGTCTTATAGAGGGCTCTGTAGATTTTTTAGATATAAATTTAAAAGTGCCACATATGGGTTGGAACGATTTAAAATTCGAGAAAAAGGACGACTTAATTTTAAAATATATAAAAGAAGGCGACTATGTATACTATGTCCACTCATATTACGCAAATTCTAATAACAAAGAATTAATTGCTTATTCAGAATATGAAAAGAAGATACCAGGAATAGTTAGAAAAGATAACGTATATGGATTACAATTTCATCCAGAAAAAAGCGGTCAAGTAGGAGCAGATATATTAAAAGCGTATAAGGAGTTGATTTTAAAATGATAATTTTCCCAGCAATAGATATAAAAGATAATAAATGTGTAAGACTTACACAAGGCGATTTTGACAAAGTAAATATATACAGTGAGGACCCATATCTTATGGCTAAAAAATGGGTAGAGTGTGGAGCTAAATTTATACATGTTGTAAATTTAAATGGTTCAAGAGATGAAGTAGGAATAAATGACGAGACACTAGAAAAAATAGCAACATCAGTAGATATACCAATCCAAGTTGGAGGTGGAATTAGAGATGAGAAAAGAGTAAAAGAGCTTTTAGATTTAGGAATAAATAGAGTAATTGTAGGGACTATGGCGATTGAAAATAAAAACTTGCTAAAAGAATTAATCAATAAATACGGTCAAGAAAAAATAGTAGTTTCAATAGATGCGAGAAATAAAAAAGTTGCGACTCATGGTTGGGAAAAATTAAGCGACATAGATTCCGTTGATTTATGCAAAGAATTAGAACAAATCGGTGTTAAGACAATCGTATACACAGATATATCAAAAGATGGAATGCTTAAAGGACCAAACTTCGATATATACAAAGAATTATCACAAAAAACTTCACTAGACATAATAGCATCAGGAGGGGTTACATCTATAGATGATATTAAAAAACTTAGAGATATGAATATGTATGGTGCAATAATCGGAAAGGCACTTTATGATAAAAAATTAGATCTTAAGGAGGTAATTGACTTATGTTAACAAAGAGAATAATACCGTGCTTAGATGTGAGAAATGGAAGAGTAGTAAAAGGGAAGAAATTTAAAGATATAGTTGATGTAGATGACCCAGCGACTTTGGGCAAATTTTATAGTGATTGTGGTGCTGACGAATTAGTATTTTACGATATAACTGCATCTAATGAAGAGAGAAAAACTTCGCTCGAATTTGTCACAAGAGTTGCAGAAAAGATAAATATACCATTTTGTGTAGGCGGTGGAGTTAGTACTATTGATGATTTTACAAACATACTTTTAAAAGGGGCTGATAAAGTATCTATAAATTCATCTGCAGTAAAAAATCCAAATCTTATAAGAGAGGCATCAGAAAAGTTTGGAGCACAATGTGTAGTACTATCTATGGATGCAAAGAAAAACGATAAAGGCTCTTGGAGTGTGTACGTAAAAGGCGGTCGCGAAAAAACAGACTTAGATGCCATTGAGTGGGCAAAAAAGGGAGTTGAACTTGGGGCTGGCGAAATCGTAGTAAACAGTATAGATGAAGATGGAATGAAAAATGGATATGATATAGAATTATTGTCCAAGATAACTTCTGCTGTAAATGTTCCAGTAATAGCATCAGGAGGGGCTGGAAATATGGATGACTTTGTAAAAGCTGCAAAACAAGCAGATGCAGATGGAATACTTGCGGCATCAGTTTTTCATTTTGGCGAAATAAAGATAAATGATTTAAAGCAATATATGAAAAAACAAGGTATAGAAGTTAGAATATAAAAAATATGAAATTTAACAGATAAATATATGGAATAAAATGGAAAAATGGAGAATATTGAGTTAAAATATAGATATGGTGAAAATTACGATAAAAAGAATATGTTAAAAATAAATTATAAAATATAAATTTTCATACGTATAAAATTAAAAAATATGGGGAGATAAATATGAGAGATAATTTAATTACAGAAAAGACATTAGAGGAAAAAATTGATTTAGACGCCATAAAAAACTTAAAGTTTGACGAGAAAGGACTAATTCCAGCAATTGCACAAGATATAGATACTAAAGAAGTGTTGATGATTGCTTATATGAATGAAGAATCAATAAGAAAAACTTTAAGTGAAAAAAGAGCATGTTACTATAGCAGAAGTAGACAACAACTTTGGACTAAAGGTTTAACTTCAGGCAATATACAAGAAGTTAAAGGACTATATTACGACTGTGATGCAGATTCAATATTAGTTTTAGTAAAACAAAGTGGGGTTGCATGCCATACTGGTAATTACTCATGCTTTTTTAACCCAATTATGGAAAAAGAAAAAATAGATACAAAAGACGTATTAGAAAAATTATATGCATTATTAGAAGATAGAAAATCAAATCCAGTAGAGGGTTCTTATACAAATTACTTATTTGATAAGGGATTAGATAAGATACTTAAAAAAGTAGGCGAAGAAAGTGCAGAAGTAATAATCGCTGCAAAAAATAAAAGCAAAGAAGAAATGACTTATGAAATAAGTGATTTAGTTTACCATACATTAGTTCTTATGGTCAATTCAGGTGTAAAAATTGAAGATATAAAAAAAGAATTAATAAGTAGAGAAAAATAAAATTAGATTTTTTATATAAAATAAAAGTAGGTGATAATAAGAAGCTATAGTTTTATTATTGTCTACTTTTATTTTAAGTATTTAAAAATGTGCCTTTTTATGACAAGATTACTAAAAATAAGTCTGCTATAACTATTGAAATTATAACACTCCATGTTCCAGATACATTACCTAAAGTTGTATT
>NZ_JADPET010000137.1 GCF_015667935.1 Clostridium sp. 1001270J_160509_D11
TTACATAAAAAAACAGCTCCTATATATAAATATAGGAGCTATTTTTTCATCACTTTAAAGGGCTATTTTGTTAACCTAAATTAACTACTGAAATAATAGTAACATATTTTATAAGGATTATCAATATAATTTGATACTAATTCTCATTTTTTGTTAATATTTTTTATTTTAAGAAATAGATAGCCATTTTCAATTCATAATATTTTATCAAAATATTTTCTATATATTTTTTAATCTTCTATAAAATAATAAAAATCATCACAACCAGATTCAGCAAAATCATATAATACATTTTGCTCAAAACACATTGCATCATCAAATGATATATAATCTTTGTAGTTTGCTATTAACAATTTGTTTATATAATCTCTGTCTCTTTTTGAATAAGTTCCAACATATAATTTATCTTCCATTACATAATAAACTGCTTTTAAGTCATTATTTATTACATATACATTTTGTTTTACATGATTGTTATTAAAGTTAAATCTAGTGAAGAATGTCCCCTCGTCTAAATGGCTTTTCATCATAAAAGGATTATCTATATAGAACTTGTCCACAAACTCGTCGTATTCTTTTAAATTATAAATATCTACAAACTCATTTTTAGATATTTCATCAAATACTTGGAAATCATAAAGTGGCTGTTTATCAGTAACAAATATTGATTTTACTTTGTATTCATCATTCTCTTTTTCTATATTAAATGCGATTTTACAGACATAATAACCATCGCTATCTTCATAAATTGGCTTACTTATATATCTGCCATTACCTTTTTCATAAACTGTATTTTTAAGAAGTGTTCCATTTATATTAGTAATATGCATATATGCAGTTTCTTCATTTTCACAGAAATATCTAAGTGCTTCTCTATCCCACGCAATAAATCTCATAGTCATGAAGTTTATAAATTCTACTTCGCTAGTCACTTTTCTGCATAAAATAGGGAACATCTCTTCCATTGTAACTTCTGTTTCGTAATTTTCTATTATATTCATATAATACTCTTCACCATCTGGAAGTGGCTTTTCATATTCTAAATTTTTGCGTCCAAAGTATTGGATTAAAAATAGAGCTCTATCTTCAGATATAAATATTCTATTTTCTCCTAATCCCCCCATTAATCGCTCTTCTTCCATATATGCTTCTTGTTTTGTAGGATTTTCTAATCTTACATAATCACAAAAACCTAACCCTTCACAATCTAAAAGATAGTATTCAAATACTTCGTTATTTTCATCGCTATATTTTGTAATAAGTCCCATACTTCCCATAAGTCTAGACCTTGTTATTTTTGCATATTCAAAATTCATATATTCTCCTCTCTAATCTTATCTAAAAAGTCTTTATCTTTAATTATTAGTTCTATTTTTAAATATAATACAACTATAATATATCATTTTAATTATATTTTATAGTCTTAGTATATTATTTACACAAAATATAATATAATATAAGAAAGCATAATTAGGGGTGATCTTTATGAAAAATACAGCAGCCTTTTTTGATATCGACGGTACAATCTATAGGGATTCGCTTATGGTTGAACATTTCAAAAAACTGATTAAATATGAAGTTGTTGATGAAAAAGCATGGGTTGACAATACGAGAGACATTTTTATGACTTGGGATAGAAGACAAGGAAATTACGACGATTATCTTCTAAACTTGTGTGATTTATATGTTAAATCACTAATGGGATTAGATAAATCAGCAATAGATTTTGCAACAGACCAAGTAATCAAATTAAAATCAGAAAGAGTTTATACTTATACTCGTTCTAGAATTAAGTGGCATTTATCACAAGGTCATAAAGTTATATTTATCTCTGGTAGCCCCGATTTTCTAGTAAAAAAAATGGCGGAAAAATATAATATTACAGATTATCGAGGCAGTATATATGTATTTAAAGATAATGCATTTACTGGTGAAGTTATCCCAATGTGGGATTCTGTAAGCAAAAATAAGGCTATTGATGAACTTGTTGAGAAGTACAACTTAGACTTAAATCAATCATATGCTTATGGAGACACAAACGGTGATATTAATATGTTGAGACGAGTTGGTAATCCAATTGCCATAAATCCTACAAAGGAGCTTTTACTTCACATAAATCAAGATGAGACCTTAGCAAAAACTACTAAAATTATAGTAGAAAGAAAGGATATAATCTACTCTCTTGATCCAAGTGTGAAATTATATGAAAATGATTTATAAAATTTAATCGAGGAGGATTAATTAATTATGAAAAAAATATTTAATATTATAGAAATACTTAGCGATTTAAAAGATTTAGAAAAGAAAATCTATCTAGATTCTCCAGAAGTATTTGTTGATTTTGCGGACAGAATTTCTGACAATAATCTAGATGAAATGGTTCTTTTCTTTGCAACTAAATACGACTATCTTTCAATAGTCAAATTCATTTTAGATAATGATATAATCAACTTGAATAATCCTTCTAAAAATCAAGAGTATGCTACTATAAAAGAACATATTTTAGCAGCTGCAGTACAATTTAATGCAAAAGATATTTATGATTATATATTAAACTTCGATAGTTCTAATAAAAATAAAGAAGAAAGTAATCCTGAAGATGAATTAGAAACTTTCTTAAAAACTATGGGAGAAAAATTATCTGATTTATGCGGTCAAGTTGACTTAGGTGGAGCTTATTATGGTGGTCAAAGTGAACAACCAAAAAAAGAAGAAAAAGCAAAATCTACTCCTAATAAAACTGATAAAACTGAAACTGTTAAAAAATCAGAAGATACTAAAAAAGAATCTACACCTACTGAAAATACGGATACAAAAGAAAATACTACTATAAATGGATATGAACCTAAATTCATATGTCCTAATTGTAGTTGCAACATCTTTGAATCTGGTTATTCAACTGTAGAAAAGGTAAATTATAAATATTCTAAAGATGGTAAAGGATTAGTAGTTACATCAAAAGAACAAGAAAATGGAGTAAATTGTTCAAAATGTGGATACACTATAGAACAGTTAAATCCTGCATTTTTGGAAAATATATGCACAGTTCAAAACTGTAAAAAATGTGGTAAAGACCTTACTGCTGCAGGTATAGTTACAAAAATGAAAACTGAGTACGATAATGAATCAAATAGTTTCATAACATCTAAAAAAAGTTTCCACTGTGCTGAATGTGATACTGAGTTAACTGATTACCAAGTTAATTACTTTAAATTATAAAATTAATTATTAAAAAATAACTTTTTATACGAAACTGTGAGTTAAATAATCTATTTTTCTCACAGTTTTTTTGTATTCACCTTAATTTCCATAATTTTACACACAATATGTTTTTATGCTAAAATATAAGTAATTCCATACTTTCCAAGTATGAATTTTATATTTTATTTTAAAGGAGAAGTTTTATGAATATAAGAAATTTAATCGATAAACTGGCAGATACACATATATTAACTAAGGAAGAATTAGTTTATATAATAAAAAATATAAATGATGAAGATAGAAAATATCTACATAAAAAAGCATCCTGTCTAAGGGATAAATACTATAGCAATAAAGTTTATTTAAGAGCTTTAATCGAGTTCACTAATTATTGTAAAAACGACTGCTATTATTGTGGAATTAGAAAATCAAATAAAAATGCCGACAGATATAGACTCTCTCTAGATGAAATTATGGAATGTGCTGATATCGGTCACACTCTTGGATATAATACTTATGTTTTACAAGGTGGCGAGGACCCATATTTTACTGATGATAAAATTGTAGAAATCGTAAAATCAATAAAATCCAAATATCCCAATTGCGCAGTTACACTATCTATAGGTGAAAAAAGTTATGAATCATATAAAAAATACTATGATGCAGGTGCAGATAGGTATTTACTTAGACATGAAACTGCAAATGAAGAACATTATAAAAAACTTCACCCAGGATGTATGTCACTCCAAAACAGAATTCAATGTTTAAGAAACTTAAAAGAAATCGGTTATCAGATAGGTGCTGGATTTATGGTTCATTCTCCTTATCAAACACCAGAAATTTTAGCAGAAGATTTGCTATTCTTAAAAGAACTGGACCCACATATGGTTGGAATAGGCCCTTTTATCCCACATCACGATACTCAATTTAAGAATGAGCCTGCAGGTACTGTTGAGGAAACTACACTAATGCTATCATTAATTAGATTATTACTTCCTACTTGCCTATTGCCAGCAACTACAGCCTTAGGAACAATAGATCCAGTAGGTCGTGAAAAAGGATTTGATGCCGGCGCTAATGTTGCCATGCCAAACTTATCACCTACTTCTTCTAGAAAAAAATATGAACTTTATGACAATAAAATATGTACAGGAGATGAGGCAGCAGAATGTCGCCACTGCATCGAAAATAGAATAAATATTGCGGGATATGTACTAGATATGTCTCGTGGAGATAATATAACTTGGTCAAGAAAATAATATAATTAAAAGCTAACTATAGACTGTATTTTTGTTTTAGTTAAAAAAATTCGCTTCGCTCATAGCGCCAACGAATTGAAGATTCCATTGCTTTAGTTAATAGGTTAGAAATTAAAAAAATAGCTGGAATAACTTAAATTTAAAGTTATATTCCAGCTTTTATATTAGTTATTATACTTGTATTTTATATACTAACTAAGGGATACCATTTTTATAAGTTATCCTGGGGATATGGCAAGCCTTTGGCCTGACTTGCCATAGTGAGTTTTTCACTTTGTTAAGAGTTATTTTATATAAATCTATTCAAATAAAGTTGTTGATAAATATCTTTCACCAGTGTCTGGTAATAAAACAACTATATTTTTGCCTTTGTTTTCTGGTCTTTTAGCTAGCTCTGTTGCAGCGTAAATTGATGCACCAGATGATATACCAACCAACAAACCTTCTGCTTTTGCTACTGCTCTCGATGCATTAAAAGCATCTTCATTTTCAACAGGAATTATCTCGTCTACTATATCTAAATCTAAAACTTTAGGTACAAATCCTGCACCTATACCTTGAATCTTGTGAGGTCCTGGTTTATGACCAGAAAGTACTGCTGATGTAGCTGGTTCTACTGCAACTATTTTTGCATTTGGATTTTGAGATTTTATATATTTTCCTATACCAGTAACTGTTCCTCCAGTACCTACACCTGCAACAAATATATCGACCTTTCCATCTGTATCTCTCCATATTTCTGGACCAGTAGTTTCAAAATGGATTTTAGGGTTAGCTTCATTTTCAAATTGTTGTGGAATAAATGCATTTCCATACTCTTCTTTTAACGCTTCTGCTTTTGCAATAGCACCCTTCATTCCTTCTACTCCAGGTGTTAATACTACTTCTGCTCCTAATGCAGAAACTATTCTTCTTCTTTCTATACTCATTGTTTCTGGCATAGTAAGTATTAAACGAAGACCTTTTGTTGCAGTAACAAATGCCAATCCTATACCAGTATTTCCACTAGTAGGTTCTATTATTACTGTATCTTTATTAATTTTACCTTCCTTAATAGCAGTTTCTATCATTGCATTTGCAACTCTATCTTTTACACTTCCAAGTGGATTGAAGTATTCAAGTTTCGCTATTAAATTTGCTTCTAATTTATTTTCATCTCTATAAGTTCCAAGTTCAAGTAAAGGTGTATTTCCTATTAAATCAGTTAGTTTTTTAGCTATTTTAGACATTTTATTTTCCTCCTAAAGATCTTTCAATCTTTTTATCTATATATCTACTATTTAACAGATTTAAATGCTTCTTCTAAATCTTGTATAATGTCATCAATATGTTCTGTTCCTATTGATAAACGTATAGTATTTGGTTTTATACCTTGTTCTAATAATTCTTCTTCACTTAATTGTGAATGTGTTGTAGATGCTGGATGTATTACTAATGATTTAACATCTGCCACATTAGCAAGTAATGAGAATAATTCAAGATTATCTATAAAATCTTTTGCTTTTTGAGCATCTCCTTTTATCTCAAAAGTAAATATTGAACCTGCACCATTTGGGAAGTATTTTTTATATAATCTTTGTTGTTCTGGATCATCTGTTATAGATGGATGATGAACTTTTTCAACTTGTGGATGATTATTTAAATATTCAACAACCTTTAATGCATTTTCTACATGTCTTTCAACTCTTAGTGATAAAGTTTCTAATCCTTGTAAAAATAAGAATGCATGGAATGGTGAAAGTGTAGCTCCTGTATCTCTAAGTAATATAGCTCTTATTTTTGTTACAAAAGCTGCTGGTCCAACTGCTTTCGTAAAGCTTACTCCATGGTAACTTGGATTTGGGTCAACTAAGCTTTGGAATTTGCCAGATGCTTCCCAATCAAATTTTCCTCCATCTACTATTACTCCACCGATTGTTGTTCCATGACCTCCTATAAATTTAGTTGCAGAATGAACAACTATATCTGCACCATGTTCTATTGGTCTTATTAAATAAGGTGTTCCAAATGTATTGTCTATCACTAGAGGTATTTTGTGGTCATGTGCTATTTTTGATATTGCTTCTATATCAACTACATCTGAGTTTGGATTTCCTAATGTTTCTATAAATACTGCTTTCGTATTTTCTTTTATTGCATTTTCTATGGCTTCTTTATCCGCTGGGTCAACAAAAGTAGTTGTTACACCGTATTCTGGGAATGTATGTGCTAAATAGTTATATGTTCCCCCATAGATATTATTAGCTGCTACTATATGATCCCCATTTTGAGCTAAGTTTTGGAATGTATAAGCTAGTGCTGCTGCTCCTGAAGCTACAGCTAATGCTGCTACCCCACCTTCAAGTGCTGCCATTCTTTGTTCAAATACATCTTCTGTTGGATTAGTTAATCTTCCGTATATATTCCCTGCATCACTTAATCCAAATCTCGCAGCTGCATGGTCACAGTTTTTAAATACATATGAAGATGTTTGGTATATTGGAACTGCCCTTGCATCTGTAACTGGGTCTGGTGATTCCTGACCTACATGAAGTTGTAATGTTTCAAATTTTAACTTTCTATCTTTTCTACTTATTTTATTTGACATTTTGTTATCCCCCTGTATATAAATATTTATTTTAATCTTTATATTTTCCATTTCCTACCTGTTTGGTATGCTTTAATAGTAGTTCATAAATCCTACTATGTCAATATGAAATATGGTATTTTTTTACATTTAAATTTTTACACAAAAAAACCGCTTAAAATCTTAGTTATTTTAAGCAGTTCTATATATTTCTTAAATAATATAATTATTATTTTTATTTATTTGCCATTGAACCAAATCTTCAAGTGTCACATTGTCGACAACATCACTTATAGCCTTATCTAACATCTTCCATAGCTCCAATGTAGCACATTGTGCTTGTCTACTACATTGATTTATATCATCATCTAAACATGCTACAGGACTTAAACTTCCCTCTGTTAATCTAAGTATCATCCCCGCTGTATATTCTCTTGGATGTCTTGCTAGTCTGTGACCTCCTTGAGGACCTCTAACACTTTTTATGTACCCAGCTCTATTTAGTATAGATATTATTTGTTCTAAATATTTCTCAGAAATCTCTTGTCTTTTAGCAATGTCTTTTATTCTTATACATTTCCCCTCGTCATTTATTGCCAAGTCAATCATTAGACGTAATGCATATCTTCCCTTTGTTGAAATTTTCAAATTACCCATCTCCTTAAAAAATATTTTACCCTTAAAAAAATAAGTTTTTTAACTTAACAAACCTTTGTTTCGTATATTATTATTTAGTATAACATATTTTTTTGAACAAACAAAAAGGACCCATATATTTTTTTTGGAGGGCCAACTTTTTCTGCAGCTACTGCCCCTGCATCTACTGATGCTTTAACAGC
>NZ_JADPET010000138.1 GCF_015667935.1 Clostridium sp. 1001270J_160509_D11
ATATTTTTTGATTTATCTCATAAATAAAACTCCCAGAAATATATCTTATTTCTAGGAGCCTTTTTAATATATTTTATAATGTTTATTTTTAAAATTAAACTTTTAAGTCTACGTCTAAACCACCTATAAATTCTTTAAATGGCTCTATTGCTGGGTTTAAGTATTCTTCTACAAATTCTACAACTTGCTCTGGAGCTCTACCTACGAATTTCATAGGGTCTAGTATATCTGATATTTCTTCTCTTTTTAACATGTCGAATTTGTCAGATTCTAGTATTAAGTCTATTAAGTTATTGTTTAAACCTTCGTGTTTAACTCTGTAAGCTGCTTTCATAGATAATTCTCTTATCTCTTCGTGTAGCTCTTGTCTATCTCCACCTCTTTTTACAGCTTCCATTAATATATTTTCAGTTGCCATAAATGGTAGTTCTTCGTTTATGTGTTTATTTATCATGCTTTCATAAACTACTAATCCATCAGTTACATTTATACCTATTTCAAGTATAGCATCAGCTGCCATAAATGCTTGTGGTATAGAAAGTCTTTTGTTAGCAGAGTCATCTAAACTTCTTTCTAACCATTGAGTAGCTTCTACCATAGCTGGAGAAATAGATTCAGCTATTATGAATTTTGAAAGTGATGATATTCTCTCACTTCTCATTGGATTTCTCTTATATGCCATAGCTGATGAACCTATTTGTTTCTTTTCAAATGGCTCTTCTAATTCTTTAAGATGTTGAAGTAATCTTATATCGTTAGTCATTTTATGCATACTTTGAGCTATACCTGCTAGTACATTTAAAACTTGAGAGTCTAATTTTCTTGTATAAGTTTGTCCACTTACAGCATAAGAAGATTCAAATCCCATTTTGTTGCATACTATTTTGTCTAATTGTTTTATTTTTGCACTGTCACCTTCAAATAAAGCTACGAAACTAGCTTGAGTACCAGTAGTTCCTTTAACTCCTCTAAGTTTCATGTTAGCTAATCTGTAGTTTAAGTCTTCTAAGTCTATTATTAAGTCTTGCGCCCATAAAGTTGCTCTTTTTCCAACTGTTGTAAGCTGAGCTGCTTGGAAGTGAGTAAATCCTAAAGTCGGTATATCTTTATTTTTAAGAGCAAATTGTTTTAAGTTGTTTATTAAGTTTACTAATTTAACTCTTATTAATTTTAAAGCTTCATCCATTTGTATTACATCTGTATTATCTCCAACATAAGCTGAAGTAGCACCTAAATGTATTATACCTTTTGCTTTTGGACATTGAAGACCATAAGCTTGAACATGACTCATAACATCATGTCTTACTTCTCTTTCGATTCTTTTCGCATCATCAAAGTTTATATCATCTATATGAGCTTTTAATTCTGCTATTTGCTCATCTGTTATATTTATTCCTAGTTCTTTTTCACCTTCTGCAAGAGCTACCCATAATTTTCTCCAAGTTGAGAACTTAAATTGTGGAGAGAATATATAACTCATATCTTTACTGCAATATCTTTCAGTAAGAGGGTTAGAATATGTACTATATTTATTATCCATATTTGTGCACCGTCCTTAATTCATTTCTTTTTAACATCATAATTATATATAATTTAGCGAACTATAACAATACTTTTTTTAAATTTGTTCTAATTTATTATATTTTCATATCTAAAAATATTATGATGTTTTAGTATTAGTATTATCTTTTAACGGCATTATTATTATTTTTTATTTATATTCATATTTTCCTTTTGCATTATATAATCTATACTCTCACTATCTACAAAATCAATTACGTTTTTATATCTTATAGCATAGTATTTATCGCTCCAACCAAGTTGTTTTTGGATATCTTCTTTATCTGCTCCTAACATTAAACTTATTGCAGCATAAGAGTGTCTTAAATCTTTTGCAGAATAATTTTTAAGTCCCGCTAAGTCAAATGCTTTTTTTACTATTATTCTCACGTTTCTATCTGTTATAGAATTACTCTTTTGTGTTGTGAATATATATTCATCAGTAGGTAGTATTATTTCGCTTAGTCCTGAATGATATCTATAATCTTCTATAAGTTTAAAACAATAAGGGTGTAGTTTTACTACTCTTTCTTTTTTACCTTTACCAAGTCTTATATAGTAATTATCTTTATCATCCACAATTAGATCTTTCCATTTAACTTCTACTAGCTCATTTAACATGCAACCTGTCGTAGTTAAAAATACCATTATAAGTCTATCTCTCGCATTTAATTTATATAAAGAATCTATAAGTTTATTTATTTCTTGAATGCTTAATACGTCGTCTTTTCCTTTTTCTCTTGTTACCATAGGTTTTTGAACATAATTAAATGGGTTTATCTCCATGTATTTGTTTCTATATAAAAATGAGTAAAAACTATGTAAATAACTATATATCTTTTCTGTCGTCGATTTTGCGTATTTTTCTTTTATATGTTCTATAAATTTACAACAATCATCTTTATCTACTTCTAATAAGTATTGTCCTTCTAAATACTTTTTAAAATATATTATTTTCAATAAATAGTCCCTTTTTGTTTTAGGAGTGAAATTTGTTGAAAATTCATCGTATAACTTTAATTCTTGCTTTGTAAGTATTTTTGATTCAACCATATCTTTTATCCTTCCCAATATCAAGTTTATTCTTTAACTAAAAAATCACTTTATCATTTTCATGATTAAAGCGATTTTTATAAGTTATTTCTTATAATTAAATTATTTACTGTCTAGACTTTATTAGAATTTTTATTATTTCGCTTGAATCTTCATTAAATGTAGTTATAATTTTTAAGTACTCTGTAGGAACATTTAGAGCTAAATATATTTTATTTAAATCTCCTACAAAATCATTTATCTGATAATCTTGCTTTGTATCACTAATTGTTTGATTGTATAGCATTTCTAATTCACAGAAAATCACTGCTTTATATTCTAAATTTCTTATTCCATATATATTCGAAATTGTTATACCTACTTTTTTTGTTATTTTTGTTATTTCATCTTCAGCAATCATATAAGGTATTTTAGCTTCTTCTAAAGCTTTTCTTAGAATGTATTGGAAATAAATCGTTTTTCCATTCTTTAATTTTTTCTTATTATATGGATATACTATAGCTATATCTGTGTAATCTAATCCTTTTTTATTAGTAAGATAATCAATCTCCCATAAAATAGATTCTATTTGTTCTTCTAAGTCAGTTACTTTTATTATCTCAGGATCTTGTCCCTTTTTGTGAATTGGTTTAGTTAGTGAATATATATCATGATTTATAAGAGGTCTTAAATCTCTTATATAGCTATTAGAGTTTTGACAAAATTTATTTACAAAATCAACTAAACTTTTACTTTGCCTATAATTTATATCTAAATAAACCATCTTATCTGGTTTTATATCTTGTTTATTTTTAAATATATTTAAATCATTAGTTATATTTAAAGCATCACAATAATATACATCAAATATATTTTTTGTTTTATATAAAAATTCTGAAATAAATTCAATTTCTTCATGTTTAAAGTTTTCAGCCTCATCTATGAATACACCTTTAAACATATTTTTATTTTTTATTACATTTCTAGCTTGTTTAATCAAATTATTAAGGTATTTTTCATAGTCTTGTTTAAATAGTCTATAATCAGCTATTAAGTCAAATTTCTTAGCTAGTTTAAATAAAAATGTTGCTAAAGTATGAACCTCTAAATTAGAGTTTTCTTTATACAAAATATCTATCTCTTCTTTTAATTGATTGTATAATTTTTTTGAAGATACGAATATAGCAAATCTATGTTGTGGATATACACGCGCCAACTTAATTGCTCTAGACAATAAAATAGTCGTTTTCCCTGTTCCACAACCACCTTTAAATATATTATTTCCATAGTCAATTGACAATGCATTAATAAGTTGATTTGTTTCTAACATATTTGCACTGTATTCATAATCGTCATTTACAAATGTAATCTTTTTAAAATCTTTATTTATATACATCTCATTATTTAAAGTATAGTATTCTGGGCATATATCTAAGATATACATATTTAACTCTATCTCATTATTTCTATCTTTTAAGTAATTATCTACATATATTTCATTTTCAATAATTTGGTTTAATTTTGTCTTGTCTATAATATTATTATCTACAAATTCTTCAAATTCATATTTATCTTCTATTTCTACATATGGCATTACATAAATAAAGTTATATGAAATATTGCTGTGATGTTGGGCCATTTTCAATCTAAGTAAATTAAATTCTTCATTCATCACTTCAATTAATTCTTCATCTAATATAGAAAATATCTCTTCTGAAGTATCCATAAATTTAATAAATAATATTTTATTATCTTTAATATACATCAAATCTGTATTTATTCCTTTAAAAGGCGTTACTTTTGGTACTATTTTTACATTGTCAGATAACTTCTCATAAAATTTCTTTTCAAATTCTTTCATTCTTAATGCATCTAATTGAGAGTTAATTCTTATAAACTGACTCATAGCAAGCCCCCTCTCTTTCTTATTGTAAAATTAACTGTAGATTTTAATAGCTTTATGATAGAGATTTTATATATATTTAAATTATATCATTTAAATATATAATTTACCATAAATACATTTCTATACAAAAAACCTCTCTTGAAATAATTCAAGAGAGGCTATTTTAATCATTATTTTGCATACTCTACAGCTCTTGTTTCTCTTATTATACTAACTTTTATTTGACCTGGATACTCAAGTTCTTCCTCGATCTTCTTAGTTATATCTCTAGCTAATAGATGTATTTCTTCATCATTTATTTTTTCTGGTTTAACCATTATTCTGATTTCTCTACCTGCTTGAATTGCAAATGATTTATCTACGCCTTCGTATGAATTTGCAATTTCTTCAAGTTTTTCTAATCTCTTAATGTAGGCTTCTAGAGTTTCTCTTCTAGCACCTGGTCTTGCTGCAGATATCGCATCTGCTGCAGTAACTAATACGGCTTCAACAGTTTGAGGTTCATAGTCTCCATGGTGAGTACTCATTGCATGGATAACATCTTTAGATTCTTTGTATCTTCTAAGTAAATCCATACCTATTTCAACATGTGTACCTTCCATTTCGTGGTCAACTGCTTTACCTATATCGTGAAGTAAACCAGCTCTTTTCGCCAATTTAATATCAGCACCTATTTCGGCTGCCATAATACCAGCTATATGAGCAACTTCTATAGAGTGTTTTAAAACATTTTGTCCATAACTTGTTCTATAGTTAAGTCTACCTAATAGTTTAACTAATTCTGGATGTAGACTATGAACACCAGTTTCGAATATAGCTTGTTCACCATATTCTTTTATGATGTTGTCCACTTCTTTCTTAGCTTTTTCAACCATTTCTTCTATTCTTGCAGGATGGATTCTTCCATCTGATATAAGTTTTTCTAATGCTATTCTAGCAATTTCCCTTCTAATAGGGTCGAAACCAGATAATATTACAGCTTCAGGAGTATCATCTATTATTAAATCAATTCCTGTTAGAGTTTCTAAAGTTCTAATATTTCTACCTTCTCTACCTATTATTCTACCCTTCATTTCATCATTTGGTAGATTAACTACTGTTACTGTAGTTTCTGCAACATGGTCTGCTGCACATTTTTGAATTGCATACCCAATTATCTCTCTCGATTTTTTCTCTGCATCTTCTTTTGCTTGAGTTTCAATTTCTTTAATCATTATAGACATTTCATGTCTTACTTCTTTTTCAGCATTACTTAGTATTATATCTTTTGCTTTTTCACTTGTAATACCTGATATATCCTCTAATTTTTCAAGTTGTTTTACTTTTATAGCTTCGACTTCTTTTTGTTTTTCATCTACTGCTCTTAACTTTTGATTTAAATTAGATTCTTTGTTTTCCATACTTTGTTGTTTTCTATCTAGAGATTCTTCTTTTTGAATTACTCTTCTTTCATATTTTTGTAATTCATTTCTTCTTTCTCTATTTTCTTTTTCAGCATCATTTCTAAATTTATGAATTTCTTCTTTTGCTTCTAAAAGTTTTTCTTTTTTGATTGTTTCTGCATCTTTGTTTGCTTGATCTATTATATTCTTAGCTAAGCTATCTGCTTCGCCAATCTTTGCTTCTGATATATTTTTTCTTGTAAAATATCCAGCTACAATTCCTATAGCCAAACCAACTACTGCTGCTATAATTGCTGTTGCTATTATGACATCCACCTCCTTTGTTATTTAATCCCAAAATTCAATATTACTCCTTATTTTCACATTTATTTAGGTTAACAATCTACTTTTAAGATAAAAAGCTAACATTTTTTAATATGATAAGTATTACATTTATAATCTTGGAATACTGCTCTTTAAGTTATCTAATAAATTAGATAACTTATTTGTCAATTAAAATAAAACTTATTAATAATATTTACTAATTGACAACAAAAAATTATATTAAATTAGAATACTTTACCTCATTTAATTTTATAATTTTTTCTAGCGCATGTCAAGTTAATAGGAGGTTTATAAGAATTATTATTCACCTGTAACATCATTTGAATCTTGCATGTTTTCATCTAACTCATCTTCTTCTAGATTTCTATATTCTGCACCTAGTTTGTAGTATTTTCTAACTTTTTCTTCTATTTCATTTGTTAAATCCATATTGTCAGCTAGGAATTTCTTAACATTTTCTCTACCTTGTCCTAGTTTTATATCTTGATAGTTGTACCAAGAACCAGATTTTTTAACTATATCTACATTAGCAGCTATATCTAATAAATCACCTATTTTAGATATACCTTCTCCATACATTATGTCGAATTCAGCTTGTTTAAATGGTGGTGCAACTTTATTTTTTACTACTTTTACTCTAGTTCTACTTCCTAGAATTTTGTCTCCTTGTTTTATTGTGTCTATTTTTCTTACGTCTAATCTAACTGAAGAGTAGAACTTAAGTGCACGTCCACCTGTTGTTGTCTCTGGGTTTCCGAACATTATACCTACTTTTTCTCTAAGTTGGTTTATGAATATTGCAACACAATTTGATTTTTTGATTGAACCAGTTAATTTTCTAAGAGCTTGTGACATAAGTCTCGCTTGTAAACCTACGTGAGAATCACCCATATCTCCTTCGATTTCTGCTTTTGGAACTAATGCAGCAACTGAGTCTATTACGATTATGTCTATCGCACCACTTCTTATTAATGCTTCTGTTATTTCTAGAGCCTGTTCACCAGTATCTGGTTGAGATATTATAAGGTTGTCAACATCTACACCTAATGCTCTTGCATAAACAGGGTCTAGAGCATGCTCAGCATCTATGAATGCTGCTATTCCGCCATTTCTTTGAGCTTCTGCAACTGTATGAAGTGCTACAGTTGTCTTACCTGAAGATTCTGGTCCGTATATTTCAACTATTCTACCTCTTGGAAGTCCACCTATACCTACTGCTATATCAAGTCCTATTGAACCTGTTGATATAGAGTCTACTACCATAGATGAAGCCTCACCTAATCTCATTATTGATCCTTTTCCAAAGTCTTTTTCTATTTTTCCTAAGACGTGATTTAACGCGTCTAATTTTTCTTTTTCTATAGTCATAATTATTTATTCCTCCATATACTAATTTATAAAAACAAACATTTGTTCGCTTGTATATTAATTATAACTTATAAAGGTTTTTCCGTCAATGTGATTAACTAATTATTTTATACCCTTTATCTTATATATTTTCATTTTATATTTATTTTATTATAAAACTATATTTCAAAATCACTGTTGTCTTCATCGCCAAAGCCACTGAAATCAAAA
>NZ_JADPET010000139.1 GCF_015667935.1 Clostridium sp. 1001270J_160509_D11
GATCTCTATAGAAAAATTTATTTCTTAAATTTAGAATAATATTAAGAAATAATTTTTATTAAGATGAAGGGGGCAAAGGGTCAAAATTAAAAGTAATTTTGACTTTATAGAATTATGAATGAAAATAAAGATAAGGCGATAGATTTTGATAAAAAATTAAAAGAAAAATTAGGGAGAGACTTAAAACAAGAAATAGATAATGGTGAGTATGATAAACTAATAGACTATATTCTAAAGACTTATAATGAAGGGCTAAATGTGTTTTATGAGGAGGGTATTAAAGAATTTTTTGATAAATTTGCTAAAACAAATGATAAAAATTTAAGCTCTATAATAGGAATACTAGATTCACAAAGAGAAACAATAACAAATTTAAATAAAAAAATACAAAATCAAGAAAAGCGAATTGCTAAATTAGAAAAAGAAATAGAATTAATTAAAAAGAAATAAAATTAATTTTGAAAAAAATAGATAATAAATTGCAAATTATTTCAAAATGTGCTACATTACAGATATAAGTTAATAAAGATGAATTTAAAATATTCTTCAGGGCAGGGTGCAATTCCCGACCGGCGGTATAGCCCGCGAGCTACGATTGTAGTTGATTTGGTGAGATTCCAAAGCCGACAGTAAAGTCTGGATGAGAGAAGATAAAAAATGATAAAAACAAATTTAAGTTAGTTTTAGTATCATTTTAATTATTGAACGTATAGCCCTGATTATATCAGGGCTTTTTTGATTGTAAAAAAATGGTTATAAAATATGCTGATGTAAATTCATTATAGAGAAAGAAGGAATTCTTATGAAATTTGACTCAAAATCTCAAGAAGATAATTACTATATGAAAAAGGCTTTAGAGCTTGCGAAATTGGGAATTGGTGCAGTAAATCCAAATCCATTAGTAGGATGCATTATAGTTAAAAATAATAAAATAATTGGACAAGGATATCATATGGAATATGGTCAAGCACATGCGGAAGTAAATGCAATAAATAGTGCTAAGGAAGATATAAAAGATTCTACAGTGTATGTTACATTAGAACCTTGTTCACATTTTGGCAAAACACCTCCATGTGCAGATAATTTAATAAGGCATAAGGTTAAAAGAGTTGTAATTTGTAATACAGATCCCAATCCACTAGTAGCAGGAGGCGGAATAAAAAAATTACGAGAATCTGGAATTGAAGTTACAACAGGGATTTTAAAAGAAGAAGGTCTAAAGTTAAATGAGGTATTTTTTCACTACATAAAAAACAATAAACCATTAGTTATTTCAAAAACTGCTGTTAGTATGGATGGAAAAATAGCGACTAAACATATGGAATCTAAGTGGATTTCAAACGAAAAATCTAGACAAATGACGCATGAATTTAGAAATAAATATATGGCTATTATGGTAGGTATAAATACAGTTTTAAAAGATAACCCGAGTTTGACAACTAGGATAGAAAATCAAAAAACTAGAAATCCGATAAGAATAGTAATCGATACTAATTTAAAAATTCCTATGGACTTAAACTTAGTAAAAGATAAAAAAGCAAAAACAATAATTTTTACATGCAAAAACGACTTAAGCAAGATAGACTTACTCAAAGAAAACAATGTAGATGTATATATTTCACCAAAAGATGAATCAGGAGTAGATTTAAATTTTGTAATAAAAAAATTGGGTGAATTAAAAATAGATTCAGTATTAGTCGAAGGTGGAGCGACTTTAAATGACAGTTTATTTAGAAAAAATTTAGTTGATAAAGTTAAAATATTTATGGCTCCGAAGATAATAGGAGGAAAGGATGCACCTAGTTTTGTATCTGGAATGGGAATTGAGAGTTTGAGTGATGCAACAAACTTACATATTACAAATACAACAATGATAGATAATGATATTTTGATAGAGGCAGATGTAATTAAATAAATTTGATTACAGAGAGGAGGTATTATGTTTACTGGAATTGTCGAAGAAGTCGGAATAGTTAAAAATATTACGGCGAGTGGTAAAAGTGGGAAGATAAGAATTTGTGCAAATAAAGTTTTAGAAGATGTAAATCTAGGTGATTCTATAGCGGTTAATGGAGTATGCTTAACAGTTTGTGAAGTATTTCAAAATGAATTTGTAGCAGATGTGATGATGGAAACTGTAAGAGCGACAAATTTAAGCAAATTAACAAGAAATTCAAAAGTAAATCTGGAAAGAGCTATGAGCTTATCATCGAGATTTGGAGGACATATAGTTACAGGTCACGTGGATACAACAGGAACAATAATAGATTTTAAAAAAGAAGAAAATGCAGTTTGGATTAGTATAAAATCTGATGAAAGCTTTTTAGATTATGTCGTTTATAAAGGCTCAATAACTATAGATGGCGTAAGTCTTACGGTAGCTTTTGTAGATAAAAAAATCCTAAAAGTATCAATAATACCTCACACAAAAGAAAGTACAACGCTTTTAGAAAAAAAGGTAGGAGACTTAGTAAATTTAGAAAGTGATATTATTGGTAAGTATGTAAAGAGATTTATGATAAATTTTAATGAAGGTGAAAAAGAAAAAAATAAAAGTAATATAGATTTAGATTTTCTAATGAAAAATGGATTTTAATAATATAGGGGTGATTTTATGAGAAGATTTAATACAGTATTAGAAGCGATAGAAGATTTAAAGCAAGGAAAAATGATAATTGTTGTAGATGATGAAGACAGAGAAAATGAAGGCGATTTACTTATGGCTGCTGATAAAGTTACACCAGAGGCGATAAACTTTATGACTAAATACGGTAGAGGGCTTATATGTATGCCTGCCTTAAAAGAAAAATTTGATCAAATAAATCTACCACTTATGGTCAGAAATAACACAGATTCTTTTAAAACAGCATTTACTATTTCTATAGATGGAACAAATACAACAACAGGAATCTCAGCATTTGATAGATGCGAGACAATAAGACAGTTTGTAAATAAAGATGCAAAAGAATCAGATTTTAATACACCTGGTCATATGTTTCCATTAGTAGCAAAAGACGGTGGTGTTCTTGTTAGAAATGGACATACAGAGGCTGCAGTAGACTTAGCAAAAATTGCAGGATTTTCACCAGTAGGCGTTATATGTGAAATTTTAAAAGAAGATGGAACAATGGCTAGAGTAGATGATTTAATGAAATTTAAAGACGAGCATGATTTAAAAATAATAACTATAGCTGATTTAATCAAATATAGAAAAATTACAGAGATAACAGCAGAGAGAGTTAGTAGCGCAAAATTACCGACAAGTTACGGAATATTTGAAATAATCGGATATAGAGATAAATACAACGGTGAAGAACATGTAGCCCTTAAATATGGAGATTTAGACAGTGAAGATGTATTAGTTAGAGTACATTCAGAGTGTTTAACTGGGGATGCTTTTCACTCAATAAAATGTGATTGTGGAAAACAACTAAACTCTGCTATGGAGGCAATTGCTAAAAATGGAAGCGGACTTGTAATCTACCTTAGACAAGAGGGACGAGGAATCGGTCTTATAAATAAAATTAGAGCTTATCATATGCAAGATAAGGGATACGATACAATAGAGGCAAATTTAGTTTTAGGATTTGAAAATGATTTGAGAGATTTTAATATGGCTGCTCAAATATTAAAAGATTTAGGAATACATAGTGTAAGACTTTTAAGTAATAACCCAGATAAACTAGGTCAACTAGAGGAATATGGAATAAAAATAAATGAAAGAGTCTCAACAGAAGAAGAAATAACAAAATACAATATAGATTATTTAAGAACAAAACGAGATAAAATGGGGCATATGCTAGATATAGGATAAGAATATATGCTTATTATTAATATAAATTCAATTTAAATATCTCAGAATATGAAATATAGATTTAGATTAAATAGAGTATGTAATTATAAAGTAAAAATAATTTTAAAATATATAAATCAGTAAAATTGGGAGGAAAATAATATGATATATGAAGGAAAATTAAATGGAAGTGGATTAAAAATAGGTATAGTAGCAGCTCGTTTCAATGAGTTTATAGTATCTAAATTAGTATCAGGAGCACAAGATTGCCTATATCGCCACAATGTAGCAAAAGAAGATATCGAATTAGCATGGGTTCCAGGTGCATTTGAAATACCACTTGTTGCACAAGCAATGGCGAGAACTAAAAAATACGATGCAGTCATATGCTTAGGTTGTGTTATAAGAGGGGCAACTTCTCACTATGATTATGTTTGTAATGAAGTATCAAAAGGAATAGCAAAGGTGTCTTTAGATGAAAATATGCCAGTAATGTTTGGTGTAGTTACAACAGAAAACATAGAACAAGCTATTGAAAGAGCAGGAACAAAAGCAGGAAACAAGGGATATGATTGTGCTATGGGAGCATTAGAAATGGTATCTCTCTTAAAAGGAATAAAATAAACAAATTTTTATAATATATTATAAAATTTATAAATTAAAACTAGCCTAATGAGATTAATAAAATTTCTCGTTAGGTTATTTTTTTAAAAATAAGAATATTGTTCTTTTTATATATTAGTATTAAAATATAATTATAAAATGGGGGAAAAACCTTAATATGAGAGGCGAATAATATATGGATTCAAAAAAAATAAATTGTTTAAAGGGTGATGATGAAATAGATAATATAGAATTTATTGTTGCTACAGATTTGCACTATATCTCTCCAAAGGCAGACCCTGAAGGAGAATTAATAGAAATCTGTAAAACAAAAGGCGATTTAAAGCAAATGAGATATGCCTCTGAAATAATAGATGTACTTATAGACGAAGTTATCAAGTATAAGCCAAACGGGGGGCTAATTATATGTGGAGATTTAACATATAATGGTGAAATGGTAAGTCATATCGATCTTATGAAAAAAATACAAAAAATAATAGATAATAAAATAAACATATATGTTATACCTGGTAATCACGACATAAAAAATTATAATGCATATAAATATAAAGCATCACAAAAAGTACCGATAAAATCTGTTTTTCCAGAAATGTTTAAACAAATATATTTTAACTGTGGTTATGAAAACGCAAAAGATTTAGATGAAAATTCTCTTAGTTATGTAACTGAAATATCAGAAGATTTATGGCTTGTAATGC
Organism: Clostridium sp. 1001270J_160509_D11; assembly: GCF_015667935.1. Classification (GTDB taxonomy): domain Bacteria; phylum Bacillota; class Clostridia; order Peptostreptococcales; family Peptostreptococcaceae; genus Intestinibacter. Next base: position 5,116 of record NZ_JADPET010000139.1, read on the forward strand.
TTGATACTAATTTCTATCAAAATAACAATTGGAAAAACCCAGTTGCGATAAAAGGTATATTGAGTGATAGTACATATGAGTGGCTAGAGAAAAATTTAAAAGAAGCTAAAGAAAAGAATAAAAAAGTAATAACAGTTACACATCACAGCTTAGTAGACCATAATGATTTAATGAATAAAGGATATACATTAGAAAATAATCAGAGGCTTATAGAATTATATGCTAAATATGATGTTATCTTAAATTTAAGTGGACATCTTCATATACAACATATAAAACCAGGTTATAGCAAAACTACTAAGAAGAGAAAAATATACGATGTAGCTACAAGTTCATTAGTTGTATGTAGAAATCAATATGCCACTTTAAAATACAAGCCCAAAAAAGAAATATATTATAAAACAAGAGTAGTTGATGTTTCTAGATGGGCATTTAAAAAAGGTATCTTAGATAATAATCTGCTTCATTTCAATTATTATTCCTATAATTACGCATATACTCAAACGTATAAAAAAATATATTTTGAATTATTGAGAAGAAATTTAAGTGAATATGAAGCTAAAATGATGTCTAGCACATTGTCAAAACTAAATCCAGCCTTTTTCAGCGGTACAGTAGTTGAAATTTATAGAATAATTGAAGTAAGCGATAATTATAAAATCTGGTCTTTAGTCAGTGATATTTTTTATCATAAATATATAGATAGTATTATGAAAGAGAAAAAATATGACCATAATACACTTAGGCTATCTCTTAGAGAAGATGATGGGTCTTTTGGAGAAGTTATTTGGAATAAAGATAAAGGATGAGGATATGGATAATAGCTTAATACTTACGATTATTGATTTAATAGGAAAAAGTAAAACAAATACATTAATAGAAAAGGGATTTTTGAATGAATCACTAAATTTATCACAAGAAGATATACAAAAATGTATATCTAAATATAAAGAAATAGATGAAAACTTTGAAGTACCTAGCTTAGACAAAATAAAAACAACAATCGAAAATTCTATAAATACTTTATCTGAATCGTATAAGCTTGGTATAAAGTCGACTAATATTTTTAATGATGATTTTCCAACCAAATTAAAAAATATAAAAGATAGATCACTATTGATTTTTTATAAAGGAAATTTAGAATGTCTTTATGAAAAAAACTCAATAGCCATAATAGGCACGAGAAATCCAACAGAACAGGGAAAACAAGTAGCAGAAGATTTAGCAAAGTCTTATGCTAAAGAAGGTTTTGTAATTGTATCTGGGCTTGCAAGTGGATGTGATACTTTTGCACATATAGGCTGCTTAAAGTCAAAAGGCAAGACTATTGCTACATTGCCATGTGGACTAGATAAATGCTATCCAAATGAAAATAAAGATTTAGCAGATGAAATAATAAAAACAGGTGGATGTTTAATTAGTGAATACAAGATAAACACAAATCCTTCAAAAAATAAATTTATACAGAGAGATAGGCTACAAGCTGCACTTAGTTTAGGGATTGTAGTTGTAGAGTGTGCTGTAGAATGTGGAACTATGCATACTGTCAATTTTGCTAAAAAATACAACAAACAAATTGCTGTTTCAACTCACAAAGAGATAAAAAACGATATCGAAACAGTTAAGGGAAACTTATATCTTCTAGAAAATAAAGATGTAATTGACCTTAAAAATAAAAAAGACTATAAAAAATATAAAGATATATTATTAAAATAAAAGATAGATATAAAGAGAGACAGAAAAGTTTTCTAAATGCTTTTCTGTCTCTTTTAATAAGTAAGTTTAATAATATATCTAGTTATATTAATGTATTTTACTGCGCTAAAATTGATTTTATAAAGTTGCCTATATATATTCCTGGAAGGCTTAAAAAGAACCAAGTAATAGATGCTTTTAAGCAAATTTGTCCTAAAAAATTAAATTTCTCTAATGAATAGTCCCAAACATTTAAATGAAGAAAAATATTTACTATTATTCCAGTGATTAATTCAATTCCGGTAATTAATAAACAAGATATGATCATTTGTAATACTAAAGATATTTTAAATGGAAATTCATTTAGAGAAGATATTAAAACAAAGCAAAGTCCACCAACTAAAAACATTGATATATGAGAATAACCTCTATATGATATTTCAATCAAGACATATACAATTCCACCGATTAAAAATAAAACTAGATATTCACGCCAGATATTTAAATTTAACAAGTTTTCCACCACCTAATTCAAATTACTAAAAATACTTAAACTTATAGATATTAACAGTGTATATTTTTCGCATAAAGGTAAGTTTATATTCTTAGAAAAAATTTCAAAAGTAATAATTGGTATAAAGTTTTATATCAATTGAAAAATGGAAAACGATATCGAATATTCATAAGTTACATTAAAGATTGTTAAAATGATGACTATGGATAACGTCGATAAATATAATTAAAAATAAAGTTACTGTATAAAATCAAATCAAAATTAGAAAATATATAAGAAAAATTACAATAAGCATATATTTAAAGTAAAAAATAGATTTAAATTAATTAGAAAATAAAATACCAATATACAATATATGGTAATAAATGGCTTGACATCTAATAATCCAAGATAATATAATTAACCTCTGCATATAATACATAAGCAAATAAAAATATAATCGTTGAAATAACAATAATCCATCTAGGTAAGATAAGCC
>NZ_JADPET010000013.1 GCF_015667935.1 Clostridium sp. 1001270J_160509_D11
TTCTCCTGCTGGAGTTGGGTTGATAGCTGTAGTTAATATTAATTTAGCTTTCTTTTTACCATTATCTTTTTTAAGTAAGTTGTAGTCAATTTTAGCTTTATATTTACCATATAACTCTAAATCGTCTTCTGTTAATCCTAATTTCTTTGCAATTTCTCTAATATCTTGAGGTTTAGCTTCTTGAGCTATTTCAATATCTGATTTGAATCCCATAATAAACATCCTCCCACAATTTGAATTTTTAAAATAAATACGTTTTAAATAAATAGTCTGGCAGATCGAAAATATATTATATTTCGACTTGTTATTATAAATTTATTATAGCCCAATAAATACTAAATATATGTTGTTTTACCAACAAAACGTCATTCTTTTAACATGTTTTTTCTTGCACTTTGTATATTTTTTTGTATGTTTTATTTATACATGTGCTCTATATATTATACCCATAACTTTATTTATAACAAGAGAATTTATTTTATTATAACTATCAAGAAATAGTGATTTAAGTGCTTTGAAAATTTTTTAGAAATTTTTTAGAAAAGTGTATAAGATTTTTTTTCCTGCCAATAATATAAATGTATTCCTCATAATATTCCCCCAATATTATAAATACATTAAAAAAGTGCAACTTCGGTTGCACTTTTGTTTTGCGTAAAATATCTCTTATTAAAATAATTAAAAGACATATTAAGTATCAATTAATAAGATAGATGTAAAAATTATACATATCAAATAATCGAATAAATGCTAGTATAAGCGAGAAAAAATACTTATATGATTAAAACATTGATAAAAGCTGAAATATACGAAAATAAAGCCTTAACAACAATTAATAGAAATAATAAATATTTAATAAAAATCTAGATTTAATTACTAATAATCTTAAGTTAAAAGAATTACGTTTAAAAACAATAAATCTGTAGATACTTTAAGTAAAGATAAATTAGAGGGGGACTTTAAAATGAGATTATTTAAAGCAATGATATGTTTCTTTATACTTATCTTATCTTTATTTGGAGCAATTACAATTTATGGACAACAAAATCAAACACAATGGATAGATAAATTCATAGAAAGTTTTGAGATGACTGAATCTAATTTCAAATTTTATAACATAAAATCTAGCATAATAATAGAAAAAGAAATGGACATGAATCAACTAAAAGACATTTGCACAGAAATTGCAAAAAATTTAGGTGATGGTCATGGTGAGTTAAGCTCAAAAATGCAAAAAGGTGAAATATATGTAAATTATGATGACGAAGATAAAGGAATTTCAATAGTTGGAGTCAAAAAAAATTCAAAAGAATTCTATATAATAGTTGACATATTAAATAATAAAGTATATAAAAATATAGAGAATATTTATGTTAAGTTAGAAAATGAACTAAAAAAATATTCTGATGAAGTAAATATTAATATTTGTATAGCAGGAGAGTATACAAAAAAACTAAAAAACGCTAAAATTAGTGCTATTTTGGAGAAAATATTATATAATATGTATGCTGAAAAAATTGATGAAATAGAGGAAGAAAACTTTTTATCAGTAAATGCATATAGTAAATTATTAAAAGAAAATAACTTAAAATATTTAGATAGAGAAATGAATTTGAATATAGGAATTAGGTATAGCGAAGATGATGATAGAACGACAATATATATGGCTACACCTATAATAAAAATAGATTATTAGATTGAGGAGAGACATATTTATGGCTAAAATAATTGTGAAGAAAAGTAACCCACTTAAAGGTAATGTTAGAATAGATGGAGCAAAAAATGCAGTATTACCTATAATAGCGGCAACACTATTAGTAAAAGGTAAATCAGTTTTACACGAAGTACCAGATTTAACAGATGTACACGTTATATCAGACTTAATAAGACACCTTGGTGCGGAAGTTGAATACAAAGACAAAACTTTAACAGTAGACGCAAGTAACTTAACTACTTGTGAAGCGCCATATGAATTAGTAAGAAAAATGAGAGCTTCATTCTTCGTAATGGGACCATTACTTGCTAGATTTAACCAAACAAAAATATCAATGCCAGGTGGATGTTCAATAGGAACAAGACCAATAGACCTACACTTAAAAGGATTTAAAGCTTTAGGTGCAGATATAATAATGGATCACGGATTTGTAGAAGCTAAAGCAGATAAATTAGTTGGATCTAAATTATACTTAGATTTCCCATCTGTTGGAGCAACTGAAAATATAATGATGGCTGCAGTACTTGCAGAAGGAACTACTATAATCGAAAATGCAGCAGAAGAACCAGAGATAGTAGACTTAGCTAACTTCCTAAACGAAATGGGAGCAGATGTTAAAGGTGCAGGTACAAACACTATAAGAATAAAAGGTGTTAAAGAATTAAAAGGAACTGAACATGATGTTATACCAGACAGAATAGAAGCTGCAACTTACATGGTTGCTGCAGCTATGACAAAAGGTGATATAACAGTTGAAAATGTATTAGTTGAACACTTAAAACCAGTAACTGCTAAATTAATAGAAGCTGGTTGCGAAGTTGTAGAAATGGACAATTCAATAAGAGTAGTTGGACCAGAAAAATTAAAAGCAGTAGATGTTAAAACTTTACCACATCCAGGATTCCCTACAGATGTTCAAGCACAAATAATGGCTATGCTTACAGTTGCTAGAGGAACTGGTGTTGTAATAGAAACAGTATTTGAAAATAGATTTATGCACGTTGCAGAATTCAACAGAATGGGTGCAGACATAAAAATAGAAGGAAGAACAGCTGTAGTTAAAGGTGTTGACCAACTTTACGGAGCTAATGTAAATGCAACTGACTTAAGAGCAGGAGCTGCACTTATATTATGTGGACTTATAGCTGAAGGAGAAACTCAAATAGGTGAAATATATCACATACAAAGAGGATATGTTGATATAGACAAGAAAATAAGATCTTTAGGTGGTAATATAGAAATAGTAGAAGACTAATTCTAATTACTAGCTATATGAATTTTAATATTTACTTATATGTGGTTATCGACATTTATTAGTAAAGTAAGACATTTTAGATAGGAATAAATAATTGGGTTTTTTCATATATTTATGCATATAGAAATCTATGGAGGCATTAATTATATGAAAAAACCTATAATATTTTTGATAGGGACAATGATTTTTTGTATATTGCTCCCTGTTTTAATTAGTGTGCTCTTTTATGGAAAAAATGAAGTGGCTAGTTCTGAAATTGCTAAAAAAATAACGCAAAAATCAGAACAGAAAAAAGATACCTATGAAACTGTAGATTCTAAAAGTCCAACCATAACTGTATATCATTGTAGTAAAAATACTATAGAGAAAATGGACATAGAAACATTTCTATATGGAGTTGTCGCATCAGAAATGTCATCAGACTTCTCTGAAGAGGCTTTAAAGGCTCAGGCAATAGCTGCAAGGACTTATATTATCTACAAAATGGAAAATAACATGACACAAGGCCATAATGGGGCGGACATATGCACTAATTCAAATCACTGTCAAGCATATGCATCTTATGACGAGTTGAAAAACAAAAAGGGTGATGAATGGATGAAAAATTCATATCCTAAGATAAAACAAGCAGTAGATGATACAAAAGGTCATATATTAACATATGATGATAAGGCAATACTACCACTATATTTCTCAACATCAGGTGGTAAGACAGAAAACAGTGAAGAAGTATTTTCAGAACAATACCCATACTTAAAATCAGTGAGCAGTCCTTATGAAGAACAATCACCGAAATACTATACTGAAACAAAAATAAATAAAAACGACTTTGTAAACTTATTGAAAAAGAATTATTCAAGTATTTCTATATCTATTGAAAATTTGGATAAAGTAGTGAAGATATTAGACAGAACTGCTGCTGGCTCAGTAAATAATATTCAAGTTGGAAACAAAAAGATTACGGGTAGAAATATGCGTACTATTTTTGGTTTAAATTCTTCTAACTTTGACATAGGATTTAATAAAGATACAGTTATATTCAAAGTAAGAGGTTATGGTCATGGAGTAGGTATGAGCCAATGGGGTGCTGAAGGTATGGCACAAAAAAATTATAAATACGACGAGATACTACTACATTACTACACAGACACAAAAATAAAAGATATATATTAGAATATAATTTTATAATGAATATCTAAGGAATATGGTTTATAATAGATATCTAATATAAAATCATATAAAACAAGTAAAACAAAATATATAGAATTATACATGGATAAATATATAAAAAATAAAAAATTTTTCATATATAGGCATAAAATAAAAAAAGGTGTCAATACTCTAAATGTATTAATATATTTGGAGGTGCAGTATGAAAAAGAAATTATTAGAGAAAGATATATTTTATCTATCTTTATTCATATGTATTTGTCTTGTAGCTTTGGGTGGTATTATATTTACAAATAAAAACCTAAATAAATTGGTATCAAATAATGATGCCGTTAATAAGGATAATGAGATAAATTTAGTAAAAGATAAAGATGATTCTGTTCCAACATCAACAGAATCAAAACAAAACCTAGAAAAAGCCAAAGAAGAAAATAAACAACAAACACAAAAAACAGAAAAAGAACAAACAAAAAGCGAATCTAAATTAAATTACATAGGAACTGAAGTACTTAGACAGTATTCTACAGAAATGCCTAGTTACTCAAAAACACTAGATGTTTGGGAAATACATAAAGGATTAGATGTCGCAGCAGAAGATGGAGCAGAGATAAAATCAATACTTGATGGAACTGTTGAATCTGTATATTCAGATGATAAATACGGAACAAGTATAAAATTATCTTATGCTGATGGTTTAACAGTAATATATTCTGGCATAAAAGAAAATGTATCATTACAAAAAGGAGATACTGTTAAAGAAGGCGATTGTATAGGTTATGTAGGCAATACAACAAATGTTGAAAATGAAGATGGTACACATGTACATATAGAAGCCTACAAAAATGATAAAGCTATTAATCCATTGAGTTTATTAGAATAAAGTTAAAAGCAGGAGACTTTTCATAAAAAATGAGAAGTCTCCTGTTATATTTTTTGCCCCTTTTTCATATATATCAATAGGACTGATATTGAGGGAGGGGAGGTCTTGAAATCTCATATAGAACAAAGAGCGGTTATTATTGCGAAATATATATTAGAAAAGCAGGCAACGGTAAGACAAACAGCCAAGGTTTTTGGAGTAAGTAAAAGTACTGTTCATAAAGATGTAACAGAGCGATTAGAAGAAATTCACCCATTATTAGCTAGTGAAGTCAAACAAGTTTTAGAGAAAAATAAATCAGAAAGGCATATTCGAGGAGGAATGGCCACAAAATTGAAATACCAGCAACAAAAAAAGATGTAGGATAACCTACATTTTTTTCTTGACTAAAGACAAATTTTTGCCTATATTGTAGAATAGGAGAATTAATGATTATTAATAAAATTTAATATAAATATAAAGACTTAGAAATGCAAAAATGTAAAAAGGAGTGAAAATAGATGTCAGGAGCTGATATAGGTATAGATTTAGGGACTGCTAACGTACTGATATATGTAAGTGAAAAAGGGATAGTACTAGAAGAACCATCAGTAGTAGCAGTAGATAATAAATTAAAAGAAGTTATAGCAGTAGGTACAGAAGCAAGAAGAATGATAGGGAGAACACCTGCAAATATAGATGTTATAAGACCATTAAGAGATGGTGTTATATCAAATTATGAGATAACAGAAAAAATGCTATCTTATTTTATTGAAAAAATAGTAGAGAAAAAAGGATTTGGCAGATTTGTAATGCCGAGAATAATGGTCTGTGTACCAACAGGTGTTACTGAAGTAGAAAAAAGAGCTGTTGAAGATGCAACAAGAAAAGCAGGGGCTAGAGAAGTTTATATTATAGAAGAACCTATAGCAGCGGCAATAGGAGCTGGAATAGATATAGCTCAACCAAATGGTAACATGATAATAGATATCGGTGGGGGAACTACAGATATAGCTGTAATATCATTAGGTGGATCAGTAGTAAGTGACTCTATAAAATTAGGCGGAGATAAATTTGACGAAGCAATAATCAAATACATTAAAAAAGAATACAATGTATTAATAGGGGAAAGAAGTGCTGAAAGATTAAAAATAGAAATAGGAACTGCTGTTAAAGAGGACGAGCCAAGAACTATGAATATCAGCGGAAGAAACTTAGTAAAAGGACTTCCTGTAACTATAACTGTAAATTCAAACGAAATATTAGATGCGCTTAACCCATGTGTTGAACAAATAGTAGTAGCAACTAAAAATCTACTAGAAAAAACACCACCAGAATTGGCAGCTGATATAAGCGACAAAGGCATAGTGATGACAGGTGGAGGATCTATGTTAAAAGGTTTAGGCGATAGAATAGAAGAAAGTACAGGTATAAAAGTAGTATTAGCAGATGACCCACTTTCTTGTGTTGCTAAAGGAACTGGATTATCATTAGGTTCACTTGATTTATTAGAAACAGGTGGAAGCTTTAAAAAATAATCGATTAAAATAAACAGAATATTGATATAAACTAAAAAGTAGCTATTTTAAAATAATATAAAATTTATTATTTTACCATAGCTACTTTTTGTTATGTTGCAAGGAGCAGGGATAAAGCAATTGTTTCTGCTAATTCTAAAATGAAATGAAGCCTTATATTGTTAAAAGAAAATCTATTATTTTCATCTATTTTATCTACAATGCCAACGATAGAATAAGTCCCTACTTGGGGTAATTTCTTACCTACGCCCTTGCCTGGAAGTATAGGTCCTTCTCGTATTTGTATATTACCTATGTTACTTGCCGAGCCCAAACAGGCATCTATGGCTAAAAATTGGCTCGAGGAATGTTTGCTTTTAATCTGTTCGATTGATTCATAAATGTTTAAAGCATGAATAGGATTATCCAATGTACCGTAGACAGGGTATTTAAAATCACTATTTTTGAGCATAGTACCTACTAGAGGCCCTAGTGCATCTCCAATAGCACGATCTGTTCCTATACATATTATTACAGTATTATCAGAGATTATATTTTTGAGAATATTACTTAATATATGCGTGACATCTTCTCTTTTATAGTTTACTTTGGCTAAATACATAGGAGTTCCTCCCTTCTAGATAATATATGAGTTTAAAGTATGAAATAATACTATTTTTACAAGAGTTACGAAATTGTGACTATTAAAAAATAAAACAAAAACAGGGAAAGAGAATTGCAAAAATGCTTGACAATGAATCACAAAACAGGTATCATTTATAGTGTTAAATTTGAAAGAAAAATTTCTTGATTACCTTATCAAGAGAGGCTGAGGGACAGGCCCTACGAAGCCCAGCAACCACTTGAAAAAGGAAGGTGCTAAATCCTGCTAGAGAGAATTCTAGAAAGATGAGGTCGCGTATTTAAGCATACAATATCCTCTTCTACATAGAAGAGGTTTTTTAATTTATAAGAAAGTATAAAGAATTTAATTTCTTGTAAAATAAAGAATATAATCTAGAATTCCCGTGAGAAAATTTTTATTACAATAAAGATTTTCTAGGAACAAATTATGATATAAAATAAACTATAGAAATTTAAGGAGGAACTAAAATGGCAAGACATTTATTTACGTCAGAATCAGTTACTGAAGGTCATCCAGACAAGATGTGTGACCAAATATCAGATGCAATACTAGATGCATTATTAGAAAAAGATCCACAATCAAGAGTTGCTTGTGAAACTACTACTACAACTGGATTAGTATTAGTTGCAGGTGAAATAAGTACAAACGCTTATGTTGATATCCCAAAATTAGTTAGAGAAACAGTAGAAGGTATCGGATATACTAGAGCTAAATTTGGATTCGACTGCAATACTTGTGCAGTAATAACTGCTATAGATGAACAATCAGGAGACATCGCTATGGGTGTTGATGAAGGTTTAGAAAGTAAATCAGGAGAACAAACTGAAGAAGAAATAGAAAAAGTTGGTGCTGGAGACCAAGGTATAATGTTCGGTTTCGCTTGTAATGAAACAGAAGAATTAATGCCACTTCCAATATCTTTAGCTCACAAATTATCAAGAAGATTAACAGAAGTTAGAAAATCTGGATTATTAGATTACTTAAGACCAGATGGTAAAACTCAAGTAACTGTTGAATACGAAGGAAACAAAGCAGTTAGAGTTCATACTGTATTAATATCTTCTCAACATAGTGAAAGTGTTGATAACGAAACTATAAGAAGAGACTTAATAGAACACGTTATAAAAGCTGTTATACCTGCTGAATTATTAGATGAAGAAACTATGTACTACATCAACCCAACAGGTAGATTCGTTATAGGTGGACCACAAGGAGATACTGGTTTAACTGGTAGAAAAATAATAATAGATACTTACGGTGGATACTCTAGACACGGTGGTGGAGCATTCTCTGGTAAAGATCCAACAAAAGTAGATAGATCTGCTGCTTATGCTGCTAGATACGTAGCTAAAAACATAGTTGCTGCTGGACTTGCAGACAAATGTGAAATAGAATTAGCTTACGCAATCGGTGTTGCTAAACCATTATCAATATTCGTTGATACTTTCGGAACTGGAAAAGTTTCTGAAGAAGTATTAGTTGAATTAATAAACAAAAACTTCGACTTAAGACCAGGTGCTATAATAAGAGACCTTGACTTAAGAAGACCTATATACAAACAAGTTGCTGCTTACGGTCACTTCGGTAGAACTGATATAGATTTACCATGGGAAAGAACTGATAAAGCTGAAACTTTAAAAGAACAAGCTGGTATATAGTTAATTAGAACTTAATATAACTTTAAATATAAAGGACCTTGTATTATATAAATACAGGGTCTTTTTTTATTTGAAAAACTAGTATAATATTTTTATAGGTATAATTATCTACAACTTAAAATCATTATATTAAGTTATGGATAATTGACAGTGAATATAAAATGAAATATAAAAGATAATAAAATAAAGTTGAAATAAATTAATATATTAATAGGATATAAATGCAATTAGGAGTGTGTATTATGGAAAAATTAGAAGGTATGATAAGTGATATAGTTTTTAAAAATGAAGAAAATGGATACACTATAGCTTATCTTGCAAATGAGGACGAAGAGGTAACAATTGTAGGATGTATGCCGACATTATCTGTCGGTGAAAGTATAGAGGTAGAAGGTAAGTGGGTAACACATAAAACTTATGGCTCACAATTTGAAGTGACAAGTTTTATGCCTATAACACCTTCTTCTTTGGAGGGAATTTACGCTTATTTATCTTCTGGTATGATTCATGGTATAGGAGAGAAAATGGCATTGAGGATTATTGAAAAATTCGGAGTAGATACTCTAGATGTAATCCAAAACACTCCAGAGAGATTAAAAGAAGTTGAAGGAATAGGTTCAAAAAAAATAAAACAAATAACAGAGAGTTATGAAGAAAATCGAGAGCTTAGAAATATAATTATGCAGTTATCTCCTTATGGAATAACTCCTAATTACTGTTTAAAAATCTATAAAAAATATAAAGATAAAGCAATAAGTATCATCAACAAAAATCCTTACAAACTTGCTGAAGATATTAGAGGAATTGGATTTAAAGTTGCAGATGATATTGCAAAGAAGCTAGGCATAGATAAATATTCTAGAGATAGAATATTCCAAGGAATTTTATACACACTAAATCAAAGTACATCTAATGGAAATACATATTTACCACTTAGTATATTAGTTCCACAAGCAGTAAAAGTTTTAGATGTTGAGGCAGAACATATAAAAGAAGGTGTTATAGAATTAGCATATACTCAAAAAATACACGTTGAAAAAGATAATAATGATATAAATGTATATTTGATGCCATACTATATGGCAGAAAACGGAGTATGCAGAGAGATGATAAGACTTTCTCAGGTCGATTTTGAAGACTTAAAAATAAAAATAGACCATGAAATAAAGATGATTGAAAGAGAAGATGGAATAAAACTTGCCCAAAATCAGATTATGGCTGTCAAAGAAGCTATTGAACAAGGTGTTGTAATAATTACTGGTGGGCCAGGGACAGGAAAAACAACAACAATTAATACAATCATCAAAGTATTTGAAAATAACGACCAAAAGGTCGTTTTAGCAGCGCCTACAGGGCGTGCTGCAAAGAGAATGAGTGAAACATCTAATAAAGAAGCGAAAACAATACACAGGCTTTTAGAGATGGGGTTTGGTATGGATAGTGATGACCTTACATTTATGAAAAATGAAGAAGATCCTATTGATGCAGATGTTGTTATTTTAGATGAGGTTTCTATGGTTGATGTTGTGCTTATGTATAGCTTGCTTAGAGCGATAAAATCAGGCACAAGACTTTTAATTGTAGGAGATAGCGACCAGTTGCCTTCTGTTGGAGCAGGAAATGTCCTAAAAGACCTTATAGATTCAGAAGTTATAAATACAGTAAGACTAAATGAAATATTTAGACAGGCTCAGGAGAGTATGATAGTAGTAAATGCCCATAAAATAAATAAAGGAGAACCTTTAAAATTAAACGTAAAGGGTAAAGACTTCTTCTTTATTAAAAAAGAAGGCGACGATATACTACAAGAAATTGTGGGAATAGTAAGCGAGAGATTGCCGAAATTCTACGGTGTGGATAAATTAAAAGATATCCAAGTTTTATCGCCAATGAGAAAAGGAACGCTTGGTGTGAATAATTTAAATATAGAACTTCAAAAAAGTTTAAATCCTCCAAATAAATATAAAACTGAAGAAGTATTTTCTAAGAGAACATTTAGAGTGGGCGATAAGGTTATGCAAATTAAAAATAACTACACTAGAAAGTGGAAAAGCGAAGACGGAAGCAACAGCGGACATGGTATATATAATGGAGATATTGGCTATATTTACTATATAGACAAAGAAAAGAAAGAGATATTTGTAATATTCGATAGTTTAAAAATAGTAACTTATAAATACGACGAACTAGACGAATTAGATCACAGTTTCTGTACAACTATCCACAAAAGCCAAGGAAGTGAATTCCCAATCGTCGTAATACCTATGGCGTGGGCACCGCCAATGCTACTTAGCCGAAATCTTCTTTACACAGCTGTCACACGTGCAAAGAAACAGGTTGTACTTGTTGGAGAAGTTAAGTACCTAGAATTTATGATAAAAAACAATCGAAGTAATGACAGATACTCTAATTTAGCACCTAAGTTAAATAAATTAAAAAAAGAGGGTCTGCTTATTGAAGATAATAGATAGAAAAATTATTCAAAGATATTATGATAAAAATAAAAAAACTCATAACCAACTTAATAATAAAGTAATAGAAAGTAATGAGGATTTAGATAATAATATAAAAATAAATAAGATATATATAAATGATATAAAAAATATAGATGATATAAAATCGATACTTAAATCCTTCAAAGATACAATACTAGATTTTATATATCCTAAAAATATTTCATGCATAATCTGTGACAATCCTATAAAACTAACCAACACATATTCTATATGTAAAGATTGTTTCAATAAATTACACTTTTTAAAAGATGCTTGTTTAAAATGTGGGAAACCAATCATACACCACAATTTAGAATATGAAAATATTAAAGACTGTCCATCTTGCATACATAGAAGTTTTTATTTTGATCGGGCGATTTCTTGTATAGAGTACGATAAAACGAGTAAAAAGATGATATTAGACTTTAAATATAAAAATAAAACTTATTTTTGTAGATATGTTGCACAGATTATGAGTGAAAAGATGGAGCTTGAGAATTTAAGTGCGGATTATCTATTATTCGTTCCTTTACATAAAAAGAGACTTAGGAAGAGAGGATTTAATCAAGCACAAAAAATAGCAGAAGATTTGAGTGATATAACAGGAATACCAACTTTAAATTGTATAGTTAGGTGTAAAAATACTAAAAGATTATACAATTTAAATAAAAAAGAAAGAGAACAAGAAGTAAAAAATTCATTCATTATAAAAGATAAAAACAATTTACTCAAAGATAAAAATGTAATATTAATAGATGATATTTTTACGACAGCATCTACAACTAACGAAATATCAAAACTTCTTAGATTAATTCCTGTAAATAAAATAACCATATTAACCTTACTAACGAGGGCAAGAGATACATATATATCTGACAAAGAAAATGACTAACATAAAAATAGTTATATAAGGTAAATCATTCTATTGACATATCTATCATAAGATATTAAAATATATTAGTGATTATTCAGGTCTGTGGTTGAAAGTCCAAGCCAGTCGCAGGCAAAGGGATCCACGTAAGTCAACGCCAAAAGCGGGGTTGATGATCATGGTGCGGCTTAGAAGTAAGACCTACCGATAACCAATAAAATTCTAAATCGAGACGGCTAGTAGTGCGGCAAACCCAGAGCGAACGTCGCAGTAGGCGAGTGTGGGGTCAAAAACCAGGTCAGCTGAATATTCATATAAGTACCTTTTAGGTACTTTTTTGTTGTCTAAATTATACTACTTATGACGCCTCTAAGATAAAGAACAATACTTTATCTTAGAGGCGTTTTTTATATAGACAATCATAAATGAAGATATATTTTTTTACTAAAAGCGTTTAAAAATAGTTAGAAAATTAAATGTGATACACTATTTAATTATATATATCCCTATAAAATGCGTGAATTATGCTATAAAATAGAAAAAAATGTAGTAAATTATAAAAAAATGTTGACGATTTCATATAAAAACACTTATAATTAGAAAGGAAAAAATGAAAAAGAGTAACACATATAATTACTCGGTAGGGAAACGGACGATAAAAAGCAAAACGAGAGGGTGAAAATATGAAACTTGCAGTAGTAGGGAGTATTAATATAGATATGACGGTAACGTCAGAAAGAATACCACTTAAAGGTGAAACATTAATGGGAGATAGTATAAGCTACATACCAGGAGGAAAAGGTGCTAACCAAGCAGTAGCTATGGCTAAGCTTGGAGCAGAAGTAGAAATGTTTGGATGTGTTGGTAATGATGAGAACGGAAAGAAAATGATAGACAACATGAAAAACTACAGCATAAAAACAGATAACATAAAAGTATTAGATGGAGTTCCTACAGGAATAGCAATGATTACAGTTGCAGAAAATGACAACACAATAATAGTTGTTCCAGGAGCTAATGGAAAAGTAGATAAAGAATATATAGATAGTATAAAAGAAGAATTAAAAAATTATGACATGGTAGTACTTCAACATGAAATACCACTAGAAACAGTACACTACACAGTTGAGTTCTGTGCAGAAAATAATATACCAGTTATATTAAATCCAGCACCAGCAGCTGAAGTACCAATGGAAGTTGTAGAAAAAGTAACTTACTTAACACCGAATGAGCATGAGGCAGTTTTAATATTTGGTAAAGAACTTTCAACAGAAGAACTTCTAAAAAAATACCCAGAAAAATTATTAATAACTCAAGGGTCAAGAGGAGTTTCTACATGTTTAAAAAATGGTGAAATATTAAATGTACCAGCAAGACCAGCTAAAGTAGCTGATACAACAGGTGCAGGAGATACACTAAACGGTGCATTCTCAGTAAAAATAGCAAATGGAGCAGATATAAAAACTGCATTAACTTTTGCAAATACAGCAGCTAGTTTATCTACAGAAAAATTCGGTGCACAAACAGGAATGCCGACAGTAAGCGAAGTAGAAAAAGAGTTACAGTAAAAAGCAAAAGTAAGGAGAAAAGTATCAATGAAAAGACATGGAATATTAAATAGTGATATATCAAGAGTACTTTCATATATGGGACATACAGATTGTATATGTATAGGTGATTGCGGTCTTCCAATCCCAGATGAAACAGAAAGAATTGATTTAGCAGTAAAATTCGGAGTACCAACTTTCATGGACGTTTTAAAAGAAGTTGGCAACGATATGAAAATAGAAAAAATAGTTTTAGCAGAAGAAATAAAAGAACATAATCCACAAGTATTAGCAGAAATAACAGAATACTTCAAAGGACAAGATGTAGAAGTAGAATATGTTTCGCATGTTGGATTAAAGCAAATGACAAGAGAATGCAAAGCTGTAATACGTACTGGAGAAACAACTCCATATGCAAATATAATTTTACAGTCGGGATGTATTTTCTAACAAAAACAAGGAGGTAGAGATATGCAAATTGAAATGCGTGGAATCGATAAGTCGTTTGGAGGAAATGCAGTTTTAAAAAATGCTGGTTTCTTATTAGATGATGGTGAAGTTCATGCTCTTATGGGAGAGAATGGAGCAGGAAAATCGACTTTAATGAAGATTCTAACAGGTGTTTACACTAAAGATGCTGGACAAGTTATAGTAGATGGGAAAGAAGTTTGTTATAACAACCCACAAGAAGCTGAAAAAGCAGGGATAGTATTTATTCATCAAGAGTTAAATGTATTATTTGACTTAACTGTCGAAGAAAATATGTTTTTAGGAAAAGAAATTAAAAAAGTATTTGGAATATGCGACAGAAAAGCAATGAGAAAAAGAGTTCAAGAAATTCTAGATATGCTTGGAGTTGATATAGACCCAACTCAAAGAATGGATGAATTATCTATAGGACAACAACAAATGATAGAAATTGCAAAAGCTCTTATGGTAGATGCAAAAGTATTAATCATGGACGAACCAACAGCAGCATTAACTCAAAGTGAAACAGAAGTATTATTCAAAGTAGTAAATTCCCTTAGAAAAAAAGGTGTTTCAATAGTTTACATATCTCACCGTATGGAAGAAATATTTGAATTATGTGATCGTATAACAATTCTTAGAGATGGTACTTATATCGATACAAAAAGAATTGCAGATATAGATATGAATGACATAGTTAAAATGATGATAGGTAGAGAAATTGGAGAAAGATATCCAGTTAGAAATTCTAAGATAGGTGATGTTGCATTTGAAGTTAAAAACTTAAACTGCCCAGGTGCATTTGAAAATGTATCATTTGAAGTTCGTGCAGGAGAAGTTTTAGGTGTATCAGGACTTATGGGTGCAGGTAGAACGGAAATAATGCAAGCTATATTCGGTAACATGCCAAATGTAACTGGACAACTATTATTAGATGGAAAAGAAATAAAAAATAAAAATCCACAACAAGCAATACAAAATGGTATTGGATTTATAACAGAAGATAGAAAAGTAGAAGGTTTAATGCTTGAAGAAAGTATAATGAAAAATATTTCTTTAGCTAACCTTGGAAGAATTTCTAACGGTGGAGTTATAAATAAGAAAAAAGAACAAGAACTTGTTAATAAAGGAATAGAAGAATTAAGAATAAGATGCTTTGGACCGCAACACGAATGTAATAATTTAAGTGGTGGGAATCAGCAAAAAGTAATATTTGCAAAATGGATTTACACTAATCCAAAAGTTTTAATCCTAGATGAGCCAACAAGAGGTGTTGATATAGGAGCGAAAAAAGAAATTTACAACATAATTAACGAACTTGCGGCAAAAGGCGTTGCGATAATTATGGTCTCATCTGAACTACCAGAAGTTTTAGGAATGTCTGATAGAGTTATGGTAGTAAGAGAAGGCGAAGTAAGAGGAATTTTAAATAAAGAAGAAGCAAACCAAGAAAGTATCATGACTTTAGCAACAGGAGGAGAACTAAATGGAAAATAAGAAAGTGATGAATCGTATACAAGATTTAGGTGCGGTAATTGCCTTAATTCTTTTAGTAGCGGTGATAAGTATCATAAGCCCAGAGTTCAGAACAGTAAAGAACTTCTTATCATTACTTAGACAATCTTCAATAAACGGACTGATTGCCTTCGGGATGACTTGTGTTATTTTAACTGGCGGAATCGACTTATCAGTTGGTTCGGTATTGGCTCTTACAACAGCAATATGTGCTAGTTTAATAGCTAATGGAACACCAGTAGCAATAGCTATGATAGTAGCATTAGTATTAGGTGTAGTATTCGGTATAATAAGTGGTGTGTTTGTAACAAAAGGTCGTTTACAACCATTCATCGCAACATTAATAACAATGACAGTATTCAGAGGATTAACAATGATCTTCATGGATGGTAAACCAATCTCTAACTTAGGAGATAGTTATTTATTAAAATTCGTAGGAAAAGGGCTTATATTAAATATCCCATTCCCAGTAATAATGTTTATATTAATATTTATAGGATTTATGTTTATATTAGAAAGAACTACTTTTGGACGTAAAGTTTATGCAACAGGTAGTAACGAAAAATCTGCAAAATTAGCAGGTATAAACATAGACAAAACTAAAATAGCTACTTATGCAATCTCAGGATTAATGGCAGCTATGGCAGGATTAATACTTTTATCTCGTTTAGGTTCAGCACAACCAACACTAGGTGACGGATATGAACTAGATGCAATCGCAGCAGTTGCACTTGGTGGAGTTAGTATGAACGGTGGTAGAGGTAGAATATGGGGAACATTTGTAGGTGTTCTAATAATAGCAGTATTAAATAACGGATTAAACATATTAGGTGTATCTTCTTACTATCAAGATGTAGTAAAAGGATTAGTTATATTAATAGCAGTTTTATCAGACCGTAAACGTTAAGTATTAAAAATAGCCCGTAAATATTAGGAGGATAAAAATGAAACTTAAAAAATTAGTTGCTCTTGTTTCATCAGCAATATTAGCATTCTCTTTAGTAGGATGTAGTATAGAAGGTGAAGAAAATGGAGCAAGTTCAGACGGAAGTTTAGTAGGAAACGGAAGCATAGGATTTTCAGTATCTACACTAAACAACCCATTCTTCGTAACATTAAGCCAAGGTGCGAAGGATAAAGCAAAAGAAGAAGGAAGAGATTTAATAGTAGTAGATGCTGGTGATGATGCAGCAAAACAAACAAGTGATATAGAAGATTTAATTTCAAAAAATATAAGTGTTTTAATAGTAAACCCAGTTGATTCTGATGCAGTTGCACCAGCAGTAAAAGATGCAATAGCAAAAGGTATCAAAGTTATATCTTTAGACCGTGCAGTTAACGGTGTAGATGTAGATTGTTCAATAGCATCTGACAATGTTGAAGGTGCGAGAATGGCAACAGAATACTTAGTAAGTTTAGTTGGAAAAGATGCAAAAGTTGTTGAGTTAGAAGGAACTTCAGGTTCAAGTGCAACAATAGACAGAGGAGCAGGATTCCACAAAATAGCAGATGACCAATTAAATGTTGTATCTAGCCAAACAGCTAACTTCAATCGTTCTGAAGGTATGACAGTTATGGAAAATATGCTTCAATCTAACTCAGATATAAAAGGTGTATTCGCTCACAATGACGAAATGGCACTTGGAGCAGTAGAAGCAATCGGAAGCAAAAACATAATAGTTGTTGGATTCGACTCAACAGATGATGCAGTAGCAGCAATTAAAAAAGGTAAAATGGCAGCAACAGTTGCTCAAAAACCAGACTTAATGGGTGCAACAGCAGTAGAAACAGCTATAAAAATAATAAACGGAGAAGCTGTTGAAAAATCTATACCAGTTGAAGTTGAATTAGTAACAAAATAATTCATAAACTTTGAAAAAAGTAGGTGCAAATGCACCTACTTTTTTTGTATAGAAAATATGATACATTTTAAGTAAATAAAAATTTGTTTTGATTTTCTGATATAAAAGTATTCTATAAAATTCTGAAATCCTTTGTTAAATTTAATCTATCTTCTTCAGTTATAGGACGTAAAACACGACATGGGTTTCCAGCAGCAACAACACCGGCAGGGATATCTTTTGTTACAACGCTACCACCGCCGATTACAGTTCCAGCCCCAATTGTAACGCCACCAAAGATTGTACAATTAGCCCCAATCCAAACATCGTTTTCGATAGTTATAGGTTTAGATGTAGAAATACCCTCAACAATACGTTCAGAAGGATAAATCGGATGGCCCGCACAAGAAAGACAAGTCCCAGGTCCGATAAATGCATTTTCACCAATATTAATTGGAGAAGTATCAAGCATAACACAATTGTAATTTATGAAGGCAAATCCGTGTGTGTGAATATTAAAACCATAGTCACATTTAAAATTTGGTTCGATAAAAGTTATAGGACTACAAGTTCCAAACAATTTTTGTAAAATACTAGCGCGTTTTTCACTTTCATCAGGTCTTGTATTATTAAACTCCCACAATAAATTTTGAGCATTTGTTTTTAACGAATGGTCCATAGCAAAATGTTTTGCGTAATAACCTTTTTCGTTTTCTATCATTTCTTTAGTTATCATTATTCAAACTCCTTTTTATATTATTTTCAGCTATTTATATATTTTAAGACATATAAGCAATTTTGTTTAGGTTAAATTTTAAAATATAATAATCAACCTAACAAAAGTGTAATAAAATCCTATACCTTTTGTTGATACAATAATTATAGGTTAACTAATAAAAATAATTAAATTTAAGATCTTAAATCCTAAGTAAAAGAGGTGGATTTTATGCAAAATATTTTAAAAATAGAGAATCTAAAAAAATACTATGGAACAAAAAATAATATAACAAAGGCAATAGATAATATTTCATTTATTGTAAATGAAGGAGAATTTGTGGCGATTATGGGGGCTAGCGGAAGTGGAAAAACTACACTTTTAAATTGCATTTCAACAATAGACACAGTTACAGCTGGCAAAATTATAATCAATAATAAGGATATAACGGAAATAAAAGATAGAGATATAGCATCATTTAGAAGAAATAATTTGGGGTTTGTATTCCAAGATTTTAATTTACTAGATACTTTGACAATAGCTGAAAATATATCACTTTCACTAATTATAAATAAAAAGAATGAAAATAAAATAGATGAAATGGTAAACGATATAGCAAAAATGTTGAGAAAGTTAGCAATTAGAAATGCAAAAAGAAGTATAAAAGATTATCTAGTACGATGATGAATTTTAGACTAGCTGTTATAGAAGTGAGTGTGCTAGTAGTATTTGTAATTGGATGGCTAATCAATTATACAATGAAATTTATGTTTTCGAAGATGAGCAAAGAATTTGGAACATATATAATTGTTCCAGATGATGCAGTCTCAGATATGAAAATATTAGATAAATTTATAATGATGAATACAAAAGAGCAAACAACAGAAAAGTTATATAACGATATATGTAAATATGTTAAAAGTACTATGAAAAATGATAAAGAAAAATCAGAGTTTTATCCATATAATTTAGATATAAAAGGAGAAGTGATATCAGAAAATAGATTAGTATTAACCATATTTTCATTTATTCTTTTGTATATAGCATTTATATTCACAGCAATTGTAGCGACTATCTTAGCAATACAAACCTTGAGTGATTCCACAAAATATAAATATCATTATTCAATTTTAAGTAAATTAGGCGTAGAGCAAAGCCAAATATATAAAACAATAAGAAAGCAATTATTAATATTCTTTTTATTCCCAGTAATTTATCCACTTATAATTGATATTTCAGTTACAACCTCATTAAACGGTCTTCTTAATCCAGTACTAAGTAGCGAATACTCATATTTATATGCAATATTATATAGCCTATCATTATTTTTATTTATATACTTGATATATTTTATAGCAACTTATTTTGGATATAAGAAAAATATAGAGGAATAAAGATATAAACTAAAAAAGTTAGATTTATTACTTGACAAGTGAACTACCGTTCACTACTATATAAATATAAGGTGAACGATGGTTCGCTAAGGAGGTTTAAAATGTGTACGACAAAAGAGAAAATTTTATTAACATCGCTTAAACTGTTTGCCCAGGATGGATATGAAGCTGTTTCAATCAGCAAAATTTCTGGGGAATTAGGAATGGCGAAAAGTGCATTATATAAGCATTATAAAAACAAAAGAGATATTTTTGACAGTATTATAAATAGAATGGATGAATTAGATTATGAAAGGGCAAGAGAGTACAATATGCCAGATGGAAATATGGATGAAATCATAAAAGAATATAGAAATATATCTACTGATAAAATCAGAATTTATACAGAAGCACAATTTAAACATTGGACGGAAGAAGAATTTTCATCTTTATTCAGAAGGATGCTTACTTTAGAGCAGTATAGAAATCAAGAAATGTCAGATTTATATCAGAAATACTTGGTTTCTGGGCCGATAGACTATATGACATATTTGTTTGCAGGAATAACAGGAAAAAAAGAAGAGGCAAAACAATTGGCAATTGAGTTTTATGGTCCAATTTTCTTGATGTATAGTCTTTATGATAATAAAAGAGAGGGTGATGATTTAACGGAAATGTTAAAAAATCATGTTGAGAGGTTTTCTAAAAAAATAAATAATTAGTAAAAATAGTCTATAAAAAATTTAGATTAAGAGTAACAATAATAAATTAATAAGAAGGGAGAAAAAGATGGAAGCAATAGTTTATACTTCAAACACTGGTACAACAAAAGAATACGCTAAATTATTAAGTGATAAATTATCTTTGCCTTATTATTCACTTGATGAAATAAAAAATAAGGTTAAACCAGGCGGTAAAATTATATATCTTGGCTGGATTATGGCAAGTGGAGTAAAGGGATATAAAAAAGCAATAAAAGATTATGATGTGTGTGCTGTAGGTGCTGTTGGGATGGGGGCAACAGGAACACAAGTTAAAGAAGTTAGAACGAAAAATAAAATTCCAAGCTCAAAACCAGTCTTTACTTTACAAGGTGGTTTCGATGTTAAAAAACTCCATGGAATTTATAAACTTATGATGACAATTATGGTCAAAACAGCAGGGAAAGGTCTTGCTAATAAACAAGATAGAACACAAGAAGAAGATCAAATGTTAGAAATGATGTTACATGGAGGAAAATACGTTGATGAAAAGAATCTAAAGGCAATTTTAGATTGGTATGGAAAGAGGGGCGAATAGTGTGAAATTATATTTTTCAAACACTACGACTATAATTACAACAATACTCATTCTTATATTGATTGGATTTATGTCTTATTGTTTTATCAATAGGGACAATATACAATTTTGGGGTAGAAGAATATTAATTCTTGTTATATACGGCCTTGTGGTTTGTTGTTTTGCAGCAGCGCGAGATGGACTGGATATTACTATTCAAAATGCTGTTGAGGGGACAGCTATAGCCGGTGGAATATTTGAACTTGTGAGCATCCCGACTATAATAGGATGTATAGGAGCTGGCATTATTATAATTTCATCTATCATATCATTATTTGTAAAAAGCCAAAATGTTAGAGAAATTTTATTTTTTATAATGTGTGCCGGAATAATTTTAAAAATAGTAACAGTAGAAATATCGAGAATTATTATGTAGAGAGAAAACAGCAATTGGTAATGTAAAGTTATCCGTTGCTGTTTTATATTTTGACAAAATTTGATTAATAACAGGCATGGGGTTATATCTTTGTAAAAAACTTTGCAACAAAATGAATTTAGATATAAATATTGAATCTGAATATAAAAGATTTACAAAAGTAAAAATTATTTTTCCAAAAACAAGTCTTTATAAACAATGATTTATTAGATTTAATGCAAAAATTTTGATGTTACTAACATCCAAACATATGTATTGTGGATATATGGATTTTTTAAAATGTTGAAATTTCAATATATAAAAAGTTATTAACAGAGTTATCCACATTATGCACAGGCTTTGTGGACAATTTAATCCACATTTAGACAAAATGTTTTATTATATTAAAATATATTCAAAAAATAAGTTAAAAAAATTTAAAAAAAAATTAAAAATTAAAAGGATATTTAAAACTGGTGGAGAATATATATTAAAACATAAAAAAATTATCATAATTGGTGAAGTACATACTATGAACTTTGCATAGTGAAGGGAGCTGTTCTTATGAAAATATTAATAACAGGAAAAAAGATAGAACTTACAGATGGAATCAAAGGGGCTGTAGAAGATAAATTAGGTAAACTAGAAAAATATCTACATGAAGACACTGAAGTTAAAGTTACTGTAAGCGCTAGAAAAGCAAAACAAAAAATAGAAGTAACAATAATCCCTATAAATGGACCTATAATAAGAGCTGAAGATAGCCAAGAAAGTTTATATGCTGCAATTGATGTTGTTTATGACAAACTTAATAAACAATTAAGAAGATATAAAAATAAATTAAAAGGTAAATATCAATCTAAAGGTCAAGATAGCATAAGATTCCAAAATATCGAAGACAATGGCTTTGATGAAAATGATGGAGAATTTGATATAGTAATAGAAAGACACAAAAAATTCGATATGAAACCAATGAGTCCAGAAGAAGCAGTATTACAAATGGAATTAGTAGGACATGATTTCTATATGTTTAGAAATATAGACACAGATGAGATTTCAATAGTTTATAGACGTGAAACAGGCGGATATGGATTAATTGAACATGAATAATAGTATGAAACAAATTAATTAGAGAATGAAAGTAGCGGGCTATCGATAAGAAATTATCGATAGCTCTTTTAAATTCCAACAAAAAATAAATATAGCGAAAATAATATAAAAAATATGTCAATAATTAAAAAGAAAGGAGAGGGGTAAATGATAGAAATATTATTGGTTGTGGTGATAATTTTATTGATAATAAACATTTATATATCGATAAAATCAAAAGGAGTAGATATAACTCCTATGCAAAAAAACATAGACCAAAAACTAATATCAGTAGAAAAAACACTTAGAGAAGAGATGAGTGTAAATAGGGAAGAATCTAGAAAAAACGAAAAATCAAATAGATCTGAAATTGCTGGCTCAATTGACAAACTGAGTTCATCTATATTAGCTAATATGATAGAGTTATCAAAACTTCAAAAGAATCAATTTGATACATATTCAAGAACGATGGAGAGAACTTTAGATGCATTTAACTACAATCTTAGAAATAGTATAGATGATTTAACTAAACTCCAAAATGAAAAATTTACGGAACTTACAAAATCGACAGAAGAAAATCTCGAAAAAATGAGAGTTACAGTTGATGAGAAACTACAAAATACACTAGAAAAAAGACTTAGTGAATCATTTAAAGTGGTGAGTGAAAGGCTTGAACAAGTGCATAAAGGTCTCGGCGAAATGCAAAGTCTTGCGGCTGGTGTTGGTGACTTAAAAAAAGTCCTTTCAAATACAAAGACAAGAGGCGTATTAGGCGAGATACAATTGGAAAGAATATTAGAGCAGTTTCTTTCACCTGAACAATATGAAAAGAACGTAATAACTAAAAAAGGTTCACGAGAAACTGTAGAATTTGCTATAAAATTACCAGGCAAGGACTATGATAACAAAATGGTATACTTGCCACTAGATGCAAAATTTCCACTAGAAGTTTATAATAAATTGTTGGAGGCATATGACATGCAAGACCAAGCTCAAATTGAAGTTAATTCAAAGAACTTAGAAAGATTTATAAAAAAATCAGCTAAAGATATAAGGGATAAATATATAGACCCTCCAAATACAACTGATTTTGGATTGATGTTTTTACCTACAGAGGGGATTTATGCAGAAGTCCTAAAAAATCAAAATTTAGTGGAATTAATTCAAAGAGAGTACAAGGTCAACATAACAGGTCCTACAACGCTCGTAGCCCTTTTAAACAGCTTACAGATGGGATTTAGAAGTCTTGCTATAGAAAAACATTCGAGCGAAGTTTGGAAGATACTTGGAGCTGTTAAAACTGAGTTTTCTAAGTTTGAAACAGTGCTTAATTCTGCACAAAATAAATTAAATCAAGCTAGCTCAGAAATAGACAAATTAGTAGGAACTAGAACTAGACAAATTAACCGAAAACTTAAAAATATAGACAAACTTAGCTTTGAAGATACAGATGCTTATCTACCTCAAGAAGATAGTGAGGATGAAGAAATATAAGCAATTAATAAAGTAATTAATATAGAATTAAATTAAAATGAATTTAAATTTAATTAAATGGGATAAAATAGTATTAAAATAAACGATTGAGGCAATATTTAATATTAAATATTCAAATTTTATGTTAAAATGTATAATAGTATAATTTATGCAATGAGGAGAGATGCGAAACAATGGGTTTTTTAGATAACTTATTTAACATGGCAGACAAAAGAGAACTAAAAGGGTTTGAAAAAATAGCTGATCAAATAGATGCTATGGAACCAAAATTCGAAGCCATGACTAATAAAGAATTAAAAAGTATGACAAATACTTTTAAAGACAGATTAGCAAAAGGCGAAACTTTAGACGACATACTACCAGAAGCTTTTGCTACCGTTAGAGAAGCTTCAAAAAGAGTTTTAGGTATGAGACACTACAAAGTACAACTTATCGGGGGGATGGTTTTACATCAAGGTAGAATAGCTGAAATGAAAACAGGTGAAGGTAAAACATTAGTTGCAACAGCGCCTGTATATCTTAACGCTCTTGAAGGTAAAGGTGTCCACGTTGTTACAGTAAATGACTACTTAGCAAAACGTGATAAAGAGGAAATGGGAAAAGTTTACGAATTCTTAGGACTTACTGTAGGGGTTATAGTTCACGGACAAAGTCCAGAAGAAAGAAGAAAACAATATGAATGCGATATAACATACGGAACAAACAACGAGTACGGATTTGATTACCTAAAAGATAATATGGTAATTCACAAAGAACAAAGAGTTCAAAGAGAATTAAACTATGCTATCGTCGATGAGGTCGATTCTATATTAATAGACGAAGCTAGAACACCACTTATAATATCTGGACCTGGGGATAAATCTACGCATTTATACACAGATGCTAATACATTCGTATTAACATTAAAAAGACCAAGTAAAACACAACAAGAAAA
This sequence comes from Clostridium sp. 1001270J_160509_D11, assembly GCF_015667935.1. Classification (GTDB taxonomy): domain Bacteria; phylum Bacillota; class Clostridia; order Peptostreptococcales; family Peptostreptococcaceae; genus Intestinibacter. The sequence continues at coordinate 24,855 of NZ_JADPET010000013.1, forward strand.
AACAGAAGAAGAAAAAGAACTTCCATCAGATGGAGATTATGAAATAGATGAAAAACAAAAAGCAGTTTCATTAAGTGAATCTGGTATTAAAAAGGCAGAACTTTACTTCAACGTTGAGAATATAACAGATGTTGAACATACTGAATTATTCCACCACATCAACCAAGCGCTTAAAGCACACGCTATAATGAAAAAAGACGTAGACTACGTTTCTAAAGATGGCGAAATAGTTATAGTTGACGAATTTACAGGTCGTCTAATGTTTGGTAGAAGATATTCAGAAGGTTTACATCAAGCTATAGAAGCAAAAGAAGGTTTACACGTACAAAGAGAATCAAAAACTCTTGCTACAATAACATTCCAAAACTTCTTTAGAATGTATTCAAAACTTGCAGGTATGACAGGTACAGCTAAAACAGAAGAAGAAGAATTTAAATCAATCTACAAAATGGACGTTGTACAAATACCAACAAATAAACCAATTTTAAGACAAGACTTACCTGATGTAGTTTATAAAAACGAAAGAGGTAAATTCAACGCTGTAGCAGAAGATATACTTGAAAGACATGCTAAAAACCAACCAGTACTAGTTGGTACAGTTTCAATAGAAAAATCAGAATTACTTTCTCAAATACTTAAGAGAAAAGGTATAAAACACGAAGTATTAAATGCTAAAAACCATGAAAAAGAAGCTGAGATAATAGCACAAGCAGGTAGACTTGGAGCAGTTACTATAGCTACAAACATGGCTGGTCGTGGTACTGACATCGTGCTTGGTGGTAACCCATTATTCTTAACTAAAAAAGAATTAAAGAAACATGGATTTACTGATGATTCAATCAAGAGAGTTGATACTAGTATAGATGCTGAAGAATTAGCAGAAAACGAAGATTTAGCAAAAGCTAAAGAAACTTTCGACTCACTATATCACCAATTTAAAGACCAAGCTGCTAAAGAACAAGAAGCTGTTAAAGAAGCAGGTGGACTTGCTATAATCGGTACTGAAAGACATGAATCTAGAAGAATCGATAACCAGTTAAGAGGACGTTCTGGACGTCAAGGTGACCCAGGTTCATCAAGATTCTATATAGGACTTGACGATGATCTTATGAGATTATTCGGTAGCGAAAGAATACAAGGTGTTGTTGAAAGAATAGGTTTAGAAGAAGATATGCCTATCGAACACAAAATGTTAACTAAATCAATTGAAAATGCACAAAAGAAAGTCGAAGGTAGAAACTTCGGTATAAGAAAACATGTACTTCAATATGATGATGTTATGAATAAACAAAGACAAGTTATATATGCTGAAAGAAGTAGCGTTCTTGAAGGAGAAGATATACACGAATATATCCAATCTATGATAAAAGACAGAATAGGTGCTGCTGTTGAAGCATATACAGAAGATAAAAAAGTAGATTACACAGAATTAAAAAACTACCTATATACTTCATTTATGCCAGCTGAAAGTTTAGAAGTTGAAGGACTAGAAACTTTACAAGGTGAAGAATTAATCGAAAAAATCTACGAAATAGCACTTGCTATATACAAAGAAAAAGAAGAAGTTATCACACCAGAAAGAATGAGAGAAATAGAAAGAATCATACTTTTACAATGTGTTGATAGTCACTGGATTGACCACATAGATGCTATGGATCAATTACGTCAAGGTATAGGACTTCGTGCTTTAGGTCAACAAGACCCAGTAATAGCATACAAACTAGAAGGATTCAATATGTTTGACGAAATGGTTGACCAAATAAGACAAGATACAGTTAGATACTTATTCGGAATAACTATAGAAAAACAACCAACTGAAAGAAAACAAATAGTTGATGTTGATACAATAGAAGCTCCAACTGATGAACCTAAACAACCAGTTGTTAAGGAAACAAAAGTAGGAAGAAATGACCTTTGCCCATGTGGAAGTGGTAAGAAATATAAAAACTGCTGTGGCAAAAACTAGGAGGATCTAATGCTAAGAGAATTAGATTATAGACAGTCAGTTGAGACAATGTCTAAAGATTTAACAGAATTGGGTGTTTCCCTTTGACATCGCTTCAAAGAAAGCACAAATTCAAAAATACGAAGAAGAAATAAATAAACAAGATTTTTGGGATGATAACGAAAGAGCTCAAAAAATTCTTCAACAAAACAGCGATTTAAAAAACATAATCTCTGAATATGAAGAATTAAACTCTAACTTAGAAGACATAGAAGTTTTAATAGAACTTGGTCTTGAGGAAGAGGATGAGTCGATTGAACGTGACATCGAAAAATCTATAAAAACACTTGAAGATAAAATAGATGAAGTTAAAATAAAAACTTTATTAAATGGAAAATACGATGCCAATAATGCTGTTTTATCTATAAATGCTGGAACTGGTGGATTAGATGCACAAGATTGTGCACAAATGATACTTAGAATGTACCTTAGATGGGCTGACCAAAATAACTTCAAGGTCAAAACATTAGACATGATAAGTGACCCAGAGGCAGGGATAAAAAGTGTTACGCTACTGATTCAAGGAACAAATGCTTACGGGTATCTAAAAAGTGAAAAAGGCGTTCATAGAATCGTCAGAATATCACCTTTTGATGCATCAGGAAAAAGACATACATCTTTCGTTTCAGTAGATGTTACGCCAGAGCTTGATGACAAGATTGATGTTGAGATAAATCCTAATGATTTAAAAATCGACACATATAGATCATCTGGGGCTGGAGGACAGCACGTAAACAAAACTGATTCTGCGGTTAGAATAACTCATATTCCAACAGGAATTGTTGTTCAATGCCAAAATGAACGTTCACAATTTGCCAATAAAGACACTGCAATGAAGATGTTAAAAGGTAAATTGATTCATTTAAAAGAATTAGAAAACAAAGAAAGAATTGAGGACATCCAGGGTAAATATTCACAAATAACATGGGGTAGCCAAATAAGGTCCTATGTATTCCAACCTTATAAATTAGTGAAGGACCACAGAACTAATGCGGAGATTGGAAACGTGGATAGCGTAATGGATGGAAATATCAATTTATTCATAAATGAATATTTAAAAATGAATAAAATGAAAAATCAATAAAAAATAATACAGGGGGGCTACAAATACACGTGGCTCCCTGTTTTTTAAAGGAGTTGTTTGGGTTGGATATATATAACATTTTAGAAAAAGAGTTTAAGATTAAAAGGGAGTATATAGATAACACTATAAAACTAATTGATGAAGGAAATACAATCCCTTTCATTGCAAGATATAGAAAAGAAATGACAGGCGAGATGAGCGATGTAACTTTAAGACAGTTAAACGAAAGACTTACTTATCTTAGAAATTTAGAAAGCAGAAAAGAAGATGTAACTAGAATAATAGATGAGCAAGGAAAATTAACTGAAGAACTAAAAACTAATATAGCAAAAGCAAAAACACTTCAAGAAGTTGAAGATATTTATGCTCCTTATAAACAAAAGAAAAGAACAAGAGCAACAATAGCTAAGGAAAAAGGATTAGAACCTTTAGCTCAATCTCTATTAAAACAAGATATAGCTGATATAAATATGGAGGCCTCTAATTATATAAACACAGAAAAAGGTGTAGAAAATGTTGAAGATGCACTTAAAGGAGCTTTAGACATAATCGCTGAAGTTGTGTCTGATGATGCAGAAATAAGAAAATACATAAGAAAATTAGCTATAGACCATGGTATTGTCGTAACTCAAAATACAACTGACGAAAAATCAGTTTATGACATGTACTATGATTATAGTGAGCCAGTTAGAACAATGGCATCACATAGAGTTCTTGCAATAAATAGAGGAGAAAAGGAAAACTTCTTAAAAGTTAAGTTAGAAATAGATAACGACAAAGTATTAAATTATATAGAAAATAAATACATAAATAAAAACAATTCAAAAAATAAAACAGAAATTCTATCAGCTATCGAGGATTCATACAAAAGACTTATTTTCCCTTCTATAGAAAGAGAGATAAGAGCTTATTTAACAGAAAATGCACAAGAGAGAGCAATCAGTGTATTTGGTGAAAATATAAAAAATCTACTATTACAACCACCGCTAAAAGGCAAGGTAGTTATGGGATTTGACCCTGGTTATGTAAATGGATGTAAAATAGCTGTTGTAGATAGAAATGGTAAATTCCTTGATCAATCAATAGTATATCCACATAAACCACAGGCAAAAATGGAATCAGCTAAAAAGAAAGTTGTAGATTTAGTCAAAAAATATGACATAGATGTAATAGCAATCGGTAATGGTACTGCATCTAGAGAGTCTGAAAAAATGATAGCTGATTTAATAAAAGAAGAAAACTTAAATACTCAATATGTAATTGTTAGTGAGGCTGGAGCATCAATATACTCTGCATCAGAATTGGCAGCAGAAGAACATCCAGACATCAATGTATCTATAAGAGGTGCAATTTCAATAGGTAGAAGACTTCAAGACCCACTTGCAGAACTTGTAAAAATAGAGCCACAAAATATAGGTGTTGGACAATATCAACACGACCTAAATAAAAAGAGACTTACAGAAGTTTTAGATGGAGTTGTTGAGGACTCTGTTAATAGTGTTGGTGTTGATTTAAATACAGCATCTTATTCATTACTTGAACATGTTTCTGGAATAAGCAAAACAGTCGCAAAAAATATAGTTACATATAGAGAAGAAAATGGAGCATTTACATCAAGAGCTCAACTTAAAAAAGTTAAAAGACTTGGACCAAGTGCATTTGTTCAATGTGCTGGATTTATGAGAATTGCTGATGGTAAAAATCCACTAGATAATACTGGTGTCCATCCTGAAAGTTACGATGTTTGTAAAAAGATGATAGAGATGTTAGGTTATACTATGGATGATATCGAAAGCAAAAATATTGATGATATAGACGATAGAGTTAAAAATATAGGTCTAAAAGAAATAAGCAAAAAATTAGAAGTAGGAGAGCCTACTTTAAAAGATATAATTTTAGAAATTAAGAAACCAGGTCGTGATCCTAGAGATGAAGGTATGAAACCTATATTAAGAACAGATGTATTAAAAATTGAAGATATACAAGAAGGCATGGTGCTTAAAGGTACTGTCAGAAATGTCGTTGATTTTGGTGCATTTGTCGATATAGGAATTAAAAACGACGGACTTGTTCACAAATCACAAATGAGCAATAAATTTGTAAAAGATCCAATGGAAGTAGTATCTGTTGGTGATGTTGTAGATGTTAAAGTTATAGGAATAGATTTAGATAAAGGACGCGTTTCATTATCTATGAAACTGTAATTATAAAATCTGTGTAATTAGAAAATCCGCTTTCGCATATTAAAATGCGGATGCGGATTTTTGTTATACTATTTATGTTGTACATCTTGTTTTAGAATCATTTATATGTTAACTTAGAAACACGATATTTAAAAAATAAACAACAAATAACTTGAGATAGATTATAAAAATATAATAAAATTGGAGGCATATAGTGTTACTTATAAAAAATGGAACAGTAAATACAATTACTAAAGGAATACAGAAAATAGGAATATTAATAAAAGATAAAAAAATAGTAGCAATGGGGGAAAAACTAAATTCATTAAGCACAGAGTTTGTACTTGATGGTGAAGTTATAGGAAGAGAAGATGACTACGAAGAGCTTAACAAGGAACTGAGAGCTAATGGTGAATTTGATTTTGACCCAAATACGGATACATTAGAAATAATAGATGCACAAGGGCAATTCATCTATCCAGGGTTTATCGATGCACACACTCATTTAGGTCTTTGGGAAGACGGAATGGGAGTAGAAGGTGCTGATGGAAACGAAGAAACTGACCCTATAACACCACACTTAAATGTAATCGACGGAATAAATCCAATGGATAGAACATTTAAAGAGGCGTATGAAGGTGGAATAACAGCAGTTTGTACAACTCCTGGAAGCGCAAATGTGATGGGGGGACAAGCAGCTGCAATCAAAACTTTTGGTAGAAGAATAGACAAAATGATAATCAAAAATCCAGTTGCATCAAAAGTTGCATTTGGTGAAAATCCAAAATCATGCTACGGTTCAAATGACGATACACCACAGACAAGAATGGCGATTGCTGCATTACTTAGAGAGAATTTAAGAAAGGCAGAAGAATATTTATTTGACTTAAAATCGGCAGAAGAAGATGAAGATATAGATAAGCCAGAATTTGATATAAAATTAGAATCGCTTATACCTGTGTTAAAAAAGGAAATACCTTTAAAAGCACATGCACACAGAGCTGACGATATGTTCACAGCGATAAGAATTGCTCAAGAATTCGATTTAAAACTTACACTAGATCACTGCACAGAGGGGCACATGATAGTGGAAGAATTATTAGAAGAAGATTATCCACTTATAGTAGGTCCATCTTTATCAGAAAGATCAAAAATTGAGCTTAGAAACTTAACTTTTGAAACTGCTGGGATTTTATCAAATGCAGGGAAGGATATCTGCATAATGACAGACCATCCAGTAATCCCACTGCAATATCTACCTATATGTGCGGGATTAGCTGTTAAATACGGTATGAAACAAGAAAAAGCACTAGAGGCGATAACTATAAATCCAGCAAAAGTTTTAGGAATAGAAGACAGAGTTGGTTCTATAGAAGTTGGAAAAGATGCCGATATAGTAATTTGGGACGGAAACCCACTAGAAATCCAAAGTAATGTTTTATACACAATAATAGATGGAAAAGTCGTTTATAAAAGATAAATTAAATGGAATTAATCAAGCAGTAACAGATCCATATTTACCAGTAAAAGATGTTGAAGATGTCCTTCAAAAT
>NZ_JADPET010000140.1 GCF_015667935.1 Clostridium sp. 1001270J_160509_D11
CCAGGATCAAACTCTCAAATAAAAGTTGTTTACCTGCTCAGACTAATCATTATCTGAAATATCTGGCTTGGTTTGTTGTTGGTTTTAATTCGTGTGAATTAAAGTTTATTAATTAACCTACTGTTTAATTTTCAAAGTTCATTTGCTTAACTCGCTCAACTTATTTCGTTTTGCTCGTTTCAGCTTCTTTAGTTTAACAAACTTAGTTTTGTTTGTCAACTCTTTTTTTAAAAACTTTTTTAGCTTTCGTCGCTCTTTCAGACTTACTCGCTTTCTAAGTTCTTGCCCTCTCTCAAGGACAAGTAATATTATACCACCATAAAATATATACGTCAACACTTTTTTTGATATTTTTTCATTTTTTTAATTCTAATGAAATTATGTATTATCTAGTCTATTGATAATACATAATTTCCAACTTATCATCAATACATATTCTTTTATAAAAAACCATATAATAAAAATAACCTTAAGATAAGGAAAGGTGATTTTTTATGTATGATTTTGAAAGTGTTAAAAACTTATATGAAGACGGATATAGATGTATCTACTATGACAATAACCAAAGTAATCCTGCTGTTTACTTAAAAAATTTTGAAAGCGAAGATTCTAAAGAAATCCAATTTGAAGATGAAGACCAATTCACACAATTTAAAGATTATCTAGATTCTTTAAATTCTCTTAGAGGATAATAAATCTTTGCATAAAAAAACTATACATATTTTAAAAAAAATATGTATAGTTTTTTATTTTTTAAATTTTAATAAAAGCGCTAAATTTCCTATTTTAATGTTGCTATCTGTTTAATAAGAGCTATTAGTTCATTTCGATCTATTTCTGTTTGTTTTCTTTTTTCTTTATATTCCTGGATGTTAACAACTTTTTTCTTAGTTTCTTTCATAAATTTCACTTCCTAATACAAATTATTAACTTATTTATAGATATTCTATACTAGATTATAATCTCCTTTATTTTTAAAAACAAATTTCCAATATTTTATCTAAAAAAGGATATATTTTTCAGAGATATGGTGTCATAAATCGAAAAATACAAAAAAATAGTATAAAATATCAATTTTTTAATATATTCTTAACTTATATTGTACTTAAAATATAAATTTAAAAGCTAGATAGAAATGTAATAAATTTATTTATTAGTTTTTATATATTCAATTGCTCTGTCTAATTGTTTCTCTTTATCCTTTTCTACTATGTCAGGCTTAATTCCTTGTTTGTTTATATAATCTCCATTTGGAGTATAGTATTGTGCTGTTGTTAATTTATATCCTGTTCCATCGTTAAATTCTTTAACGCTTTGAACAAGACCTTTACCATAACTTGTTGTACCAACTGCTATACCTGCTTTATTATCAACAATTGCTGCAGTTAATATTTCTGATGCTGATGCACTATTTTCATTTATTAAGACAACTATAGGTAAATCAACTTTATTTTTATCAGATTTATAGTATTGAGTTTCTCCTTTATTGTCTTTTGTATATACTATTGTTCCTTCTCCTAATAGATAATCAGCTATATCTACACATATATCTAATAATCCACCTGGATTATCCCTAAGGTCTATAATTAATGATTTTATATTTTTCTTTTGTAAAGAAGTTACAGCTTCTTTAAATTCTTTATATGTATTTTTATCAAATGATGTTATTTGTATATATCCAATATTATCGTCTTTTACTTCACTATGTACGCTATCGACGATTATTTCTTCTCTTTTTACTGTTACATCAAATTGTTTATCGTCTCTTTTTATAGTTAATACAACTGAAGTTCCAGCTTTGCCTTTTATTTTACTCGCTGCTAATGTAGATTCTGAGTATTTTACTTTATCTCCATCTACTTTTAAGATAATATCTCCTGCTTTAAGTCCGCTTTTTTCCGCAGGATAGTTTTTTATTACTGATTGAACAACAATGTTATCATTATCATTGCCACTCATATAAATTCCTATACCTACAAAAGAGCCTTGAGTTTGTTCTTTTAATAAATTAAATTCTTCTTTTGTATAATATTCAGAATAAGGGTCTTCTAAAGATTGTACTAACCCCTTTTCTGCACCAAGTATTAATTTATCTTCATCTACATCTTGATAGTAATCTTCTTCAACAATATTTTCTAAAGCTATCAACTTGTCATATTTTTTATATTTTTCGTATAAACTTCTAGACATAAATACCCCTTTAAATAAGAAAACTTGGACTAAAATAGTACATATTACAGTTGCTACAACTAAGCTTACAGACCCTATAATGAGCTTCTTCTTTGACATATTTCCTACATCTCCTTTTAAATAAACTATTACTATTATATGATAATCTATCCTTTTTATTACTATTTACCAAATTTGTTGATTTAAAGCAATCAACTATACTAGAATTTATAGTAAAGGATATTAATTATATCTTCAATATTATATCATATATATACAAAGGGGTAGATTTTATGAAAAAAGAATTTAGAAAAAAAGTAATTGCAGCAAGACAAGCTAAAGACAAAGACTTTATTGAAAAAAATTCAGACATAATAACAGAAAAATTACTTCAAATGGATTGTATAAAAAACGCTCAAAATATAATGCTCTATTTAGACTTTAATAATGAGGTTCAAACTGATCATCTAATTAACAAGCTTATCTCTCTTAGAAAAACTGTAACATCTCCTATAACTATTGTAAAAGATAGAGTATTAATTCCTGCACAAATTACAGATTTAGAAAATGGAATCAAGGTTGGAGCTTATAATATTAGAGAGCCAAAACCTGATGCTCCAACATTAGATGTTAAAGATTTAGACTTAGTTATTGTGCCTGCAGTTGCTTATAGCGAAGATTGTTATAGACTTGGCTATGGAGGTGGGTATTATGATAGATTTATTGAAAGATTGAGAGATGATGCAGTCACTATAGGTATTGCTTTTGAACTTCAGATTTTCCCAGAGGTACCAAAAGAACCTCATGATGCTCAACTCGACTACATAGTAACAGAAAGTAGAATATTAACTCCAAATAAGTAATCATTTATTTTTAAATTTATATAAATATTGATATATAAAAAGCACATGGGCATTATACTCATGTGCTTTATATTTTAAGTATATTATTTGCTATTATTTTGTCCTTGGAATTTCTGATTTAACTCAATCTTATCAGGTAATGATTCCATGTTTGTCTCTAAAACAACAAAAGGATATGCATCCTCTTTTTCTTTATATACAGCTTCAACTATCATAACCTGTTTTCCATCTTTATCTTGAAGATTTATTTTTTCAACATCTATACCATACTCTTCATTTTGACCCCTAGTTACTATAACATATACTTTGCCATCGATTATGGTAGCTAGTGCTCTTTCTTGGTCTATGTAATCATCCATCATATCCAGTATTTTATCTGGAATGGAATCTCTTTGAACTATAACATAGTCTACAGCTTTTATATCCTCACCAAACATTTTTGGAAGTATTATAAATCCTGCCAATATAAATATAATTAAACAAATGCCATAGACCATACCCTTCATATTGAATTTAACATCCAATTATATCACCCCCATATATTTAAAATATATGAGGCTTATATTTTTCCTATTCTAAAATTTTCAAATTAAAAAAACTGATTAATTCAAGATTTTTAATGTATCTTGCATAATCAGTTTATATTTATATTCAAAACTATGATTTATATTCTATAGCTTCTTTTACTTTTTTAATAATATTATCAGATGTTAATCCATATGCTGATATTAATTCTGATGGTGTTCCAGATTGTCCAAAAACATCAGTAACGCCTATTTTCTTTACTATAACAGGATATTCTTCCGTTACTACCTCACTTACTGCACTACCTAGTCCACCTATTGTACTATGTTCTTCAGCAGTGATAATTGCACCTGTCTTTTTCGCAGAATCAATTATTAATTCTCTATCAATCGGTTTTATTGTAGGCATATTAATTACCCTAACATCTATACCTTCTTCTTCTAATTGTTCGCTTGCTTTAATAGCTTCATTTACCATTATTCCACAAGCTATTATTGTTGCATCCGTACCATCTTTTAGTATTACACCTTTTCCTATTTTAAAGTCATAATCATTATTAAATATTGTTGGAACTGAACTTCTACCTAATCTTACATATACAGGTCCAGTATAATTTGATATTTCGAAAATCATCTTTCTAGCTTCAACACCATCTGCTGGAACTAAAACAGTCATATTAGGTATTGATCTCATTATCGAAATATCTTCTATACTTTGGTGTGATGCTCCATCTTCACCAACAGTTATCCCTGCATGTGTAGCACATATCTTTACATTTAAATTAGGATAGCAAACCGAGTTTCTTATTATTTCAAAAGCTCTCCCTGTTGCAAATACAGCAAAAGTACTTACAAAAGGTATTTTTCCAGTTGTAGATAAACCACAAGCAGCCCCTATTAAATTTTGTTCGGCTATACCCATATTAAAAAATCTCTTTGGAAACTTTTTAGCAAATTCACACGTTTTTGTCGATTTAGATAAATCTGCATCTAAAACTACTATATCATCTCTTAAATCGCCTAATTCCACTAAAACCTGTCCATAAGCCTCTCTTGTTGCAATATTATTCACGGCAAACACCTCCTAAATCCAATAAAGCTTGTTTTAATTCTGAATGACTTGGCGCATTCCCATGCCAACTAGCTTGATTCTCCATAAAAGAAACACCCTTTCCTTTTACTGTTTTTGCAATTATCATAGTTGGTTTACCTACTGTATCTTTTGCAATATCTAAAGCAGCAAATATTTGGTCATAATCATGTCCATCTATTGTTATTACATTCCATCCAAATGATTTAAATTTACCTTCTATTGGATTTACATTCATAACATCTTCTATGTTGCCGTCTATTTGAAGTCCATTATGGTCTAAAAATACAATTAGGTTGTCTAGTTTATAATGTGATGCACTCATAGCAGCTTCCCACACTATACCTTCTTGTATTTCACCATCTCCTAATAGTGCATATACATTCCATGGCGCATTATCTAGTTTTGACCCCATTGCCATACCACAAGCTACTGAAAATCCCTGACCTAAAGAACCTGTAGACATCTCAACTCCTGGCACCTTATTCATATCAGGATGTCCCTGTAACATTGCCCCAAATTTTCTAAAGCTCAATAATTCATTTTTATCAAAAAATCCTCTTTCCGCCAAAGTAGCATATAACACAGGTGCAGCATGTCCTTTAGACAAAATAAATCTATCTCTATCTTCCATTTTAGGATTTGTTGGATCTATATTCATTTCATCAAAATATAATGCCGTCAAAATTTCAACAGCTGATAAAGATCCTCCTGGATGTCCAGATTTTGCTCCATGTATCATAGTAACGATTTCTTTTCTTATGATACTCGCAATCTCATTTAATCCCTTATGGTCTCTCATGTGATTTACCTCCTAATTTTAAACTGATATCACTATATAGTACTATTATAATACTCATTCTTACTTATTATATCATTATTAAAATTATTTTTTAATCTTTATATTTTTATATATTAAAAAATTCGCTTCGCTCATGGCTCCAACGAATCAAAGATTCCGTTGCTTTAGTTAATAAGTTGGAAATTAAAAAAGACTATTGATTTTCTAATTTCAATAGTCTTTTACATATTAAACAAACCTAAACTTATTTGAAGGCTATTATCTATTTTTAACATCATGTTTTTATCTAGACAACCTATTTTTTCTCTCAGCCTCTTCTTATCTATAGTTCTAATTTGTTCTAAGAGAATAACAGAATCTTTATTTAGTCCATATTCATTGGCACTTATCTCGATATGTGTAGGCAACTTAGCTTTATTAATTTGTGATGTTATCGCCGCTACAATAACTGTAGGACTGTATTTATTTCCGATATTGTTTTGAATTATTAAAACAGGCCTCACACCTCCTTGTTCAGAACCGACAACAGGACTTAAATCTGCATAATATAGATCTCCTCGTCTTATCTCAGAGTTGAGATTACTCAACTTTTGCTATATCTCCTTTAGAGTCATTTTCTAAAGAAATCTCATCTGTCATTCCTAATTCAGCTAATGAAAGATTAATCCTTCCCATTTCTTTATAACCTTTTATCATAGTTTCTTTTAAGTTTAATTTCTTCTTTTGGGTTATATAAAATTGAAATGCAGCCTTTGCAAAATCTTCTCTATTACTATTTTCCATTTGAATAATTTTATCTACCTCTGATAAAATTCCCTCTGGCAAAGTAAATACAATTTTTTCTTTATTTTTATTGTTCACAAAACCGCCTCCTAGGAATACTATCTATTCTAATTTTACCAAATAGATACACGAATGTAAAATTGCATTTCTTACCATCCAATATACGTCTATATCCGATCTAGCTAATAGTATTCTATTCATTTTTTTATTTTTAATATTACTCCTTAAAGTTATAAAGAAACCTTTATTATAAAACCTTTTAAAGATGTATATTTTTTAAGGCATATTTAATGAAATTATATTTATATGAAGTATATAAATGAATATAATTTTTATATGCTATAAAAAATCTTCAATTTAAATATTTATAATATAGATTTTTAAACACTTTGCAATTTAAGTATTATAATCCTTTAAATTAGATTATTAGCTTAATTATATTAATGAGATTCTTATAAAATTATAGAGACCTTGTTATCTAGACTCAATTTAGAGGTTATTAATTCTTTGGTTGAAAATCGGTATAATTTACAATAAACTTTTTTTCACCTTCACTATTTAGTATTTCCATTTTTACAGGATTTTTAGTCTTTTTATCTATATACAATATTTGCTTGCTTAGACAAGAATTTTCATGTGATAAATCTCTTTCTAAAATTAACTGTTTTTCTGAAACACTCATATTTATAGAATCCTCTTGTAAAAAATCTTGCACAAAGTCACCTATAAATAAATATAGTTTATTATCTCCTACGTTTGGAAGTTCTATTACATCATCTAACTGTTTATTTTTTATAATTATTTTATCTTTATAGTACTCTGTAGTTTTACCATTTAAGTTCTTTGGTTCAATTATTTCTAGTTTATAGTATGACGGCTTTTTATAGGTATGATTCATTATGTATTTACTTTCACTTTTATTATTTATTATTGTTATTTCTGCTTTGCATGTATACGACGTCATCTTTGTTATTTTCTTTTGGAAATCTTCATATATATCTTCTTTTGTTTGTTTGCTTAAGTTTTTACATCCTACTAAGTTTATTACTGTAAATACTAATAGAAAAATTAATACTATCGTTTTTCGTTTTTTCATATAGTTAACTCCCTCCCCTTTTATATTAATATTCATGGAGGAAGTTAATTATTAATATTATTAGGACATTCTGTTAATTTCCACTTATTATTAGTGAATTTGCTACAGCATAATTTTTACTATGGGATATACTTACTTTTATTTCTTTAATGTTATATTTTATGCAAATTTCACTTAAATTATTATAAGTATTAACAATTGGTTTTCCTAATTCATCTCTTAAAATTTCTATATCTTTTAGCTTAAATCCCCTGATTCCTGTTCCGATAGCTTTACTTATTGCTTCTTTTGATGCAAAATTACCGGCAATACTTTCAAATTTAAAATTATTTTCTTTAAAATATAAAACTTCTTTTTCTGTAAAATTTCTCTCTAAAAACCTAGGATTTTTTTTAATAGCATTTTCTATTCTATCT
>NZ_JADPET010000141.1 GCF_015667935.1 Clostridium sp. 1001270J_160509_D11
TTTTCTCTGCAATATTTTATCATTTACATTATTATGAATTATATTGTTAAATCAACTATTTAAAGGATATAATTATACCATAGGATTTTATCTATTATTGAAACTTAATAAACTTTACATATTCTTACAAATTTTAATTAACTATAAAAAGGAAATAAAATATGTTATAATTATGCATTAAGTAAGGAGGTATATCATGAGCAGAGATAACAATAATGATGATAAGAATAAGATTAGAAGAAAAAAAGTTTCTTCATCTTCTAATAATGATGTAAATAACAGTGCATCGAAAAATAATTATAAAAAAGTTTCATCAAAACCTAAAAAACAGAGAAAAAGAAGTAAATTTAAAATTTTCGGAATGGTAATTTTATTTATGCTAGTCACTGGTGTTGCTGTTGGCTCAGCGTTAGTTTTCTCATCTTTAAGAGATACTGAAGTCATAACTAAAGCATTATTAGATGAAAAAACTAATAGTAAAACTATACTGAAATATTCAGATGGAAGTACTTTGGCAGAAGCCGAAACTGGAAATAAAAAGATTCCTCTTAAGAAGTTAAATAATGAAACCGTAAAAAACGCACTTGTATCTATAGAAGACTCTAGGTTCTATGAACATAATGGTGTCGATTTAAAAGGTCTAGCTAGATCAGCTGTTAAGACTATTCTTGGTCAAAAACAAGGTGGTAGTACAATACCTATGCAGGTCTCAAAATTACTTTTAACCTCTCAAGATAAAACTATGTCTCGTAAAATAAAAGATATCTACTATGCTTATGAAATGAGTAAAGTTGTAGATAAAGATGATGTCTTACTTACATATTTAAACAACATGTATGTAGGTAACAGTTTTTATGGAATCGAAGCAGCTGCACAAGGATGTTTTAATAAATCAGCAGAAAAACTTACTTTACCTGAAGCTGCAATGTTAGTTGGTGCTACCAACAATCCATATAAATATACACCATTTAATAAAGCTAAGTTAGACGGTACTGAACAAAGATCTGATTTAGAAAACAAATTAATATTCATTAATCATACTGAAAATGATGGATATGACGATCCTACTGAAGTAGAGCTTAATATGGTTGACAAACTATACTCTTGGGGATTGATTACTGACTATGATACATATAGCCAATTAAAGCAAGGTACTATGATTGTTAGAAAAGCTGTACTTAATCCAAATGCTGTTGGAAGAGCAAAAACAGTTCTTAGTAAAATGAAAGAATTCGGTTATATATCTCAAAGTGAGTATGATCAAGCATGTATAGATGTCGCTAATGTGCAAATTCACATACCTAAAACTATGCAAACAGTAGTTTCAACAGTCGAAGATTATGTATATTATGAAGTTATAAACGCATTAAAAGATCAAGGTTATACTCAGGAAGAAGCTAATAAATTATATTATAATGGTGGTCTTCAAATTCAAACTACTATAGATTCTAGTATGCAAGCAGAACTAGAAGCACAATATAATAATAGTTCTAATTTCCCAGCAAACTCAATTACAGATTCAAACGGTATAACACAACCACAATCTGCTATGGTTATAATTGATTATCATAATGGACAAATTAAATCACTAATCGGTGGTAGAAATATAAAAGGTAAGAGAACTTTAAACAGGGCTACTAATCCAGTTCAACCAGGTTCTACAATAAAACCTCTTTCTATATATACTGCGGCAATTGATACTTTACAAATGACTCAATCAACAGTATTTAGCGATGCAAGAGGCGGATATAAATTTAAAAAGAATCAAATATGGAATCCATCTACAACTACTGCAGGTGCTGGAAATATGAGTTTACGTCTAGGTCTTGCAAAATCATCTAATACAGTTGCAGTAAAAACTGCTGAAAACTTAGGTGATACTTATGAAGATTCTATAGATGTAATGATGGATTATCTTAAAAACTTCGGAATAACAACTGTTGTAGATAGTAAAACTAATAGTTCTAGGACAACAGATAGAACATTCCCATCTTTAGCATTAGGTGGTATGGCTTATGGTATTTCTCCTCTTGAAATGTCAGCAGCTTATGGTGCTTTAGCTAATGGCGGTGTTTATATAGAACCTACTGTATTTACTACAGTTAGTACTTATAACGGAGAATTGATCGTAAAATCTTCTCCAGAAGAACACAGAGTTGTCGATGAAGAAGTTGCTTACGTTATGACAGATATGCTTAAAGCTGTTGTAAAAGAAGGTACTGGTACAGAAGCTTCTATAGGTGAAATGCCTGTGGCTGGTAAAACTGGTACTACTAATAAAAAATATGCTGTATGGTTCGTTGGATATACTCCATATTACGTATGCTCTACTTATATCGGAGATGATGTTGGTAGAAAAGACGCTGATGGAAACAGTATAGCTCTTCGTCCAGTAGAAGAATCAAGTTCAGCAGCAGCAAAATTATGGGCAAGTGTTATGAAGCCTATACATGAAAATTTAGAAGTAATAGATTTTGAAAAACCATCAGGAATAACATTCTATAAAATAAACTTAAATGATGGTGGAATTTCTAACTCTGGTTCAAATGCTGCATTCGTAAACGGAACTTCACCAACTAGAACAAGTACTCATCGTTCTACTGTTCCAAATAACAATGCAACAACAGACGAAGATACTAATGATTCACCAAGTGCTGGTGACGGAGGAAATCCTCCTGACAACAACGGTGGAAATGGTGGTACTACTACTCCTGATAATGGTGGTAACACTACACCTGACAACGGAGGTACAACTCCTGATAATGGCGGTAATACTACTCCTGATAATGGTGATAATGCCACAGAATAATCTAAGACTTTTAGATTAGAACAGTAAAATACTATATCATAAAATATTTAAAATATAGAGATTTTCAAAACATATACTAATTATATTTATCAATAGATATAAATATAATTAGTATATAATTAAAAATAAAATAAAATGCCATGGAAAATATCATTCCATGGCATTTTTTATTATAGACTTAGTATATTAATCCTGTTTACATACTCAATGATGCAAATAATTTTGATAATTAAATCAAGGTTTTGCCTTTGGTGTAAAAATTACAGCCATTACATATCCAAAAAATATCGCTGATGCTATTCCTCCTGCTGCAGCTATTGTTCCTCCAGTCAATATACCTAAAAATCCATCTTTCTTAATACCTTCTATAACTCCATTTGCTAATAAATATCCAAAACCTATGATAGGAACCATCGCTCCCTCCGCAGCAAAATCTACTATTTTATCATAGATACCTAAAAATGTAAGCGCCGCTCCAGTAGTAACATATGTCACCATAACATAAGGTGTTTGCATTTTAAAATAATCCATTAAAATTTGAGCTATTAGGCATATCGTTCCACCGACTAAAAATACTTTTACATACTCTAGAATCATATTTTTCACATCCTCTAATTTTTATAAATCTAAAATCTATTCACTTTCTATTATTACTGCATGTGCAATACATGGAATAGTTTGTTTTTGAAGCGTACTTGTTGGCGATAATAATGCACCCGTCGAAACTAACATTACTTTTTTAAATTCTTTATTTACTAATTTAGGATATATATATGATGCAAATACAGTTCCCGAACATCCACATCCACTTCCTCCACAGTGAACGTCTTGTTCTTCTAAATCAAAAATTTCAAGCCCACAATCTGTATAAACATCGAATATATCTACACCTTTTTGTCTTAATAAATCACAGGTTATTTTTTTACCTAATGTTCCTAAGTCACCTGTCGCAATTAAATCAAATGATTTTGGATCATCTTTTGTATCTTCAAAATATGAGTAAATTGTGTCGACAGCTGCTGGAGCCATAGCCGCTCCCATATTATTTCCGTCATCGATTCCTTTATCTACTACTTTTCCTATTGTTATATATTTTACTTTTGGTCCTTCTCCACTGTTTGAAATAAGGGCACTTCCCGCTCCTGTAACTGTCCATTGAGCCGTCATAGGTTTTTGATTTCCAAGTTCTAGCGGAAATCTAAACTGTCTCTCTGCTGTACAATAATGGCTAGATGTTCCGCAAAGTGCATAATCAGCGAAACCTCCATCAACTACAATGGAGCTAAGACACATTCCAAGTGCCATAGTAGAGCAAGCTCCATATATACCGCAAAATGGTATTTGTAATTCTCTAGCTGCAAATGATGCTGGGAATATTTGATTAATTAAATCTCCACCAAATAAAAAGTGAATATCACTTAACTGCTTTTCTGCTTTTTGTACTGCTGTTTCTAATGCCGTTTGAATCATTTTACTTTCAGCTAGTTCCCATGTTTTTTCTCCATATAAATCATCTTGTAATATAACATCAAACTTATCTTTTAGAGGTCCTTTGCCTTCTTTTGGTCCAACTATAGATGCTGTAGAAATAATAGTTGGACTATTTTCCATTTTCATAGTTCTATTACCTATTCGCTTATTTCTCATTAAATTTACTCCTTACTTAAATATTATTTGTATTATGTAGTAAATAAATCCAAATAAAATAGATGAACCTATACCATATACTAAAACTGGCCCTGCAATTTTGAATAAATTAGCCCCAACCCCCATCACATATCCTTCTCTTTTAAATTCCATAGCTGGTGATACTATAGAGTTTGCAAATCCTGTGATGGGTATTATAGAACCTGCTCCTGCTCTTCTTCCAATCAAATCATAAACTCCTATTCCTGTTAAGAATGAACCTATAAAAATCAATGTTATCGAAGTCCATGTAGCTGCTGTTTTTTTGTCTAATCCGGCTAAATGCATATACGAATCATTTATCGCTTGACCTATAATACATATGATTCCTCCTACTATAAATGCCATGATATAGTTTTTGATGTAGGTTGGTTTTGGACTTATCTCATCTACATAATCTTTATAGTTTTGGTCATTATTTTGTGTATTGTTTTGATTTGGCATACAATCAATCCTTTCCTAACCATATATAGTTAATTTATATATTATTGTTTGAAAAAAAATAAAAAAAATGCATATAACTGAAATTATATTTTCTAAAATGATGTATTAATGTATAAAGATAATAAGTTTGAAATTATAAATTTTCCACAAAGCAAATAATCTATAATTTCCTTAGAATAAAAAAAATCCTACATAGTAATGTAGGATTTTAATTTGTGTAAAACCTTTTTTTCTATTCTAGATACTTGTACTTGGGAGATATCTAGTATTTGTCCTATTTCACTTTGAGTTTTATCCTCAAAGTATCTAAGCATGATAATTTGTCTTTCTCTTTTTTCTAATTTTCCTAGTACTTCCTTCAAAAGAATATTATCTACCACCTTATCTTCTTCATTATCTCCTTTTCGAGATATTTTATCGATAAGGCATATAGGAGAACCTTCTTCTTCATGTATAACTCCTTGTAGATATTCAACAGAAAAATTAGATTCTATTGCCATTACTACATCTTCTTTTTCTACCCCTAATTCTTCTGCTATTTCTTCTATTGTTGGGTCGCGTCCAAGTTTTTTGCTTAGAGCTTCACCCTGCATCTTAACTTTGATGGCGAGTTGTTTAAGAGATCTTGATACTTTTACCATACCATCATCTCTTAAATATCTTTTTATTTCTCCTAATATCATAGGAACAGCATATGTAGAAAATTTTACATTATAGCTAGGGTCAAATTTATATATAGCCTTAATCAAGCCTATAGACCCTAATTGAAACAAGTCATCTCTTTCATAACCAATGTTTGAAAATTTACCGATGACACTTCTGACTAACCCGAGGTTGCTAGATATCAACACTTCCTTAGCTTCTTCATCCCCTTCTTGAACTCTTTGTATAAGCTCTAAAGTTTCTTCATGACTAAGCAAATGCTTTTTTTCTTCTTTTTTGGCAGTTATCCCCATAATCAAACCTCTATTCTATGTTAGAATTTATTTAGGTATTTCTATTGTTTTAGTCATTATAACTTTTGTCCCTTCTCCTACAATTGATGCCACTTGCATATCATCCATAAAACTTTCCATAAATGAAAATCCCATTCCAGAACGCTCTAATTCTGGCTTTGATGTAAACATTGGTTGTCTAGCTTCTTCTATATCTGCTATGCCTTTTCCATAATCCTCGATAACGATTTTTATAGTGTTTTCAATTAATTCACATCTCATATGTACAAATTTGGTTTCGTCTTCTTCATATCCATGAATAATTGCATTTGTTACTGCTTCCGATACAGCTGTTTTTATGTCGGATAGTTCATCTATAGTTGGATCTAATTTAGCTGCAAAAGATGCAACTATTACTCTTGCAAGGCTTTCATTTTCTGATTTTGCGGAAAATTTTACTTCCATAATGTTCATAATATAGTTCCCCCTTATTAAGAATTTATCGCATCTTCATATGATTTGTATACATTGATTATTTTGCCCATTCCCGATAAATTAAAAACTTTTTCCACTCTTGGATTCATATTTATTACAGATACATTTCCATGCGCATTTGCTATTTTTTTATATCTGCCTATGATAACACCTATTCCTGAAGAATCCATAAATTTTATATTTTGAAAGTCGAATATAATGTTTTTTATATTCTTTCTCATTATAATATCATCTACATTTTCTTTTATATAAGTTGCTACATGATGATCTAGTTCTGTTGTTGTAAACTGAACTAGTAATGTTTTATCTTCTAAATAACATTTAATCATCTCGCATCCCTCCCATTGAAGTTTACTGATAATCAATTCTATTTTGTATAAAACGATTCCTTCAAAGAAATAACACTAGTTTTGTTTATTTATGTCTATGATAGTTATATTATAAAACTAAAGAAATACTCAGTATCAGTATGTCCTTATTTGGTATTTATATACATAAAATACAAAAAGTGCCTGTATAAATTTACAGGCACTGTATCTTGTCACTTAGTTACTTAATCACTATAATGAATTATTTGCTTCCATATCTAGCTATTGGTATTGGTATGAATTATTTTATAGTCAATTTACCCTATCTAAATTCGCAGTGACTACTTCTGCTACTATATTTATATTAAAATTAAAATCCCACACTAAATCTCTATTTTTAGCATTAAGCCATTATTTCAGAAGGTTTAGCTATTTTTATAATTATATTCTTCCAAACTAATTGGATAAGTATAGTTTGTATTGGTATCATTATTGCTGCTTTAAAAATACGAGTTGGCAACAATGCAAAGAATCCTTTACCCATTAATATGTGAAGCCATACTGTATCTAAACATAAATTCATTCCTAAACAAACTAAACAAGTTGCTAGTATTATTCTACCCCAAGTTTTTGGATGTTTATATAATACTACACCATAAATTACACCTGTTAAAAATGCTGTAAGTGTAAAACCTGGGAAATAAGATCCACTTGGGAATATCATCATTCCTAAAATATCACCTATTGCATATGCTACACCAGCACTTATAGGACCATACATCATCGCTATTATAGCAACTGGTAAAAATCCAAAACCTATTCTCAAGATTCCTGTATATATTGAGCAGAATCTTGTTAAAATAACCTCTAACGCTATTAATAAACTAATTTCAACTAACTTTTTTACATTACTATTTTTCATAAATTTCCTCCTATTTTAGCTAGGATATATAAATAATTGATTTATATATCTTAAAGGAGCAAAAAATATAAAAATTATATATATTTCTATAAT
>NZ_JADPET010000142.1:0-3739 GCF_015667935.1 Clostridium sp. 1001270J_160509_D11
GGACAAGAACCATCACAAGAAATCCAAGATGAATTTGAAAAGGTTAGAGAATTAAATAGAAATTGTTAATAAAAATATGTTATTTTTTGTAAACACATAAATATTCTTATACATTATAAGAAATTTTATTATTAATTAAGGAAGTTGAGAAAAGCGGTTACAAATTAAATTAAATTGATTTATAATCTTAAATATTACGATGAAAATAAGCAGGAGGGGATAATATGCAAAAGCAGTTTAAAAAAGTATTAGTTGCAAACAGAGGAGAAATTGCAATAAGAATTTTTAGAGCATGTGCAGAGTTAGGCATAAAAAGTGTAGGGATATATAGCAAGGAAGATAAGTATAGTTTATTTAGAACAAAAGCTGATGAATCTTATCTGATAGATGAAGATAAGGGACCTATTGATGTATATCTAGATATAGATGGAATTATAGAATTGGCCAAACAAAAAAATGTTGATGCTATCCATCCTGGATATGGATTTTTAGCTGAGAATTCAGAGTTTGTTCGCAAATGCGAAGAAAATGGAATAACTTTTATAGGGCCATCAGCAGATATAATGGATAAGATGGGGGATAAAATAAACTCTAAAAAAGTTGCCCATGGAGTAGGGGTTCCTACTATACCTGGAGTTGATAAGGTTATAGAGAGTGTTGAAGAGGCAAAAGAAGTCGCAAATTACGTTGGATATCCTGTTATGGTTAAAGCGTCTAATGGCGGTGGCGGTAGAGGTATGAGAGTAGTTTATAATGAAAAAGACTTAGCTCTTGAATATGAAACTGCCTGTAGTGAATCAAAAAAAGCCTTTGGGAAAGCAGTTATATTTATAGAAAAATATATTGTAGATCCAAAACATATAGAAGTACAGATATTAGGGGATAAACAAGGAAACATAGTCCATTTATACGAAAGAGATTGTTCTGTACAAAGAAGACATCAAAAAATAATTGAATATGCACCTGCATTTTCTTTATCTACAGAGTTAAGAGAAAAAATATGTAGTGATGCAGTAAAAATAGCTAAGAGTGTTGGCTATGTAAATGCAGGAACTTTAGAGTTCTTAGTGGATTCAGACGGAAACTATTACTTCATAGAAATGAACCCAAGGGTTCAAGTTGAACATACTGTAACAGAAGAAGTAACTGGTATAGATATAGTACAAAGCCAAATATTAATAGCAGAAGGATACACTTTAGATAGTGAAGAAATAGATATAAAATCTCAAGAAAGCGTAAAAGTAAGTGGATTTTCAATTCAATGCAGAATTACAACAGAAGACCCTAAAAATAACTTTATGCCAGATACAGGAAAGATACAAGTTTATAGAACTGGTTCAGGAGCAGGTATAAGACTTGATGGTGGTA
This sequence comes from Clostridium sp. 1001270J_160509_D11, assembly GCF_015667935.1. Classification (GTDB taxonomy): domain Bacteria; phylum Bacillota; class Clostridia; order Peptostreptococcales; family Peptostreptococcaceae; genus Intestinibacter. The sequence goes on from NZ_JADPET010000142.1 coordinate 1,369, forward strand.
ATGGATGTGCAGGGTTCGATATAAGTCCATATTACGACAGTTTATTAGTTAAAACTGTATCTTGGGATAGAACATTCAAAAAAGCAATCAATAAAATGTTAAGATCTATAAGAGAGTTTAGAATCAGAGGAGTAAAAACAAATGTCGGATTCTTAACTAACGTACTAGAAAGTCCTGTATTCCAAGAAGGGAAATGTAGTACAAAATTTATAGATGAACACCCAGAATTATTTAATATAAAAGAAAGCAAAAATAGAGCAACAAAATTGCTTCAATTCATAGGTAACGTTATAGTAAATGAAAATAAATGTGCGCAAAAGCCAGTATTTACTAAACCACACAAACCAATAATAAGAACAGACATACCATATGTTGAAGGAAGTAGACAACAACTAGAAAGACTAGGAAAACAAGCATATATAGAAAAAATAAAAAATGAAAAGAAATTATTATTAACAGATACAACTATGAGAGATGCACATCAATCTTTAGTTGCAACAAGATTAAGAACTTACGACTTCTTACAAGCAGCACCAGCCACAGAGGCCTACATGAAAGATTTATTCTCACTAGAAATGTGGGGGGGAGCTACTTTTGACGTTGCGTATAGATTTTTAAACGAATCACCATGGAGAAGACTACAAAAACTAAGAGAAGAAATACCAGATATATTATTCCAAATGCTATTTAGAGCATCTAACGGTGTTGGATATACTAACTATCCAGACAATGTTATAACTGAGTTTATAAAAGAATCAGCAAAACAAGGAATAGATGTAATAAGAATATTTGACTCACTAAACTGGGTTGAAAATATGAAATTATCAATTGATGCAGGTCTAGAAACAGGCAAAATAGTAGAAGCGACAATGTGTTATACAGGAGACATATTAGACCCATCTAAGTCTAAATACAACCTTGAATATTATATAAATATGGCACAAGAGTTAGAGTCATTAGGAACAGATATCATATGTATAAAAGATATGGCAGGTTTATTAAAACCACATGCAGCGTATAGCTTAATAAAAGCATTAAAGGAAAATGTAAATACACCAATACATCTACATACTCATGATACTAGTGGTAATGGAGTTGCAACTTGTTTAATGGCATCTAAAGCTGGTGTAGACATAGTAGATACAGCTTTACAATCAATGGCAGGGCTTACAAGTCAACCATCGTTAAATGCTATAGTAGAGGCTTTAAGATTTGATGAAAGAGATACAAAAATAGATTTATATGGATATGAGCAAATAGGCGATTATTATTATGATTTAAGAGAAGTTTATAAAAAGTTTGAAAGTGGATTAACAACTTCTTTCGCACAAATATATCAATATGAAATGCCTGGAGGACAATATTCTAACCTTAAAGCACAAGCAGATAGTTTAGGATTACAAGATGAATTTGACTCAGTAAAAGAAAATTATCAAAAAGCTAATAAGATATTAGGGGATATAATAAAAGTTACACCATCTTCTAAAGTTGTTGGGGACTTATCAATATTTATGACTAAAAATAAATTGAACGAAGAAAACATAATAGAAGAAGGTAAAAAATTATCATTCCCAGATTCAGTTGTTGATTATTGTAAAGGAATGATAGGTCAACCTGTTGGAGGAATACCAAAAGATTTACAAGAAGTTGTTTTAAAAGGGGAAGCTCCAATAACAGAAAGACCAGGTAAATTAATGCCGTTAGCTGATTTTGAAGCTGATAAAGAATATTTAAATGAAAAATTCTCTATGGAATCTAATATAAGAAATATTTTAAGTTATGAATTATATCCAAAAGTTTATGAAGATTATTTAAGACACCTTCAAGAATATAACGACATATCTAAATTAGAAAGTCATGTATTCTTCTATGGACTAGATAAAGACGAAGAATGTGATGTTGAAATAGAAGAAGGTAAATTATTAGCGATAAGATTAATTGGGGTTGGTCCAGTAAAAGAAAATGGATATAGAACAGTAGTATTTAGAATGAATGGATCATTAAGAGAAGTCGAAATAAAAGATAAAAATTTCTCAGGATTAATAAAACAAGTTCAACTTGCTGATATGAATGACCCATTACAAATAGGTGCAGCAATACCGGGCAAAGTAGTTAAAACTCTTGTCAAGAAAGGTGATATAGTAGAAGAAAATCAACCATTAATAGTTATAGAAGCTATGAAGATGGAAACTAATATAGTTGCTAAAGTAGCTGGGAAAATATCTTCTATAGAAGTTAGAGAAGGAGATATGGTTACAGATAAACAATTATTAATGACTATGGAATCACTAGGAGAAGAAGCTGTACATGCTGCAAAATTCGCAGAATTATTAGGAGAATGTGTTGTTGCTGATACAAAAGCAAACTTAAA
>NZ_JADPET010000142.1:3839-7686 GCF_015667935.1 Clostridium sp. 1001270J_160509_D11
GAAGAAGCTGAACATGCTGCAAAATTCGCAGAATTATTAGGAGAATGTGTTGTTGCTGATACAAAAGCAAACTTAAAAGCTAGAGTTGATGCTGAATACGGTGCAACTGATGGAAAATTAAAATTAGCTAAAAGAGCTAAAGAATTAGGATTAGATGCTATACATGATACAGTTCATGAAATGTGTAAAGACGAAGCTAGACATGGTAAAGCATTCTTAGGATTATTAGAAAGATATTTTGGATAAAATAAGATTTTTATATACAGAGGTGTTGTGAAATAGAGATATTTTGCAACACTTTTTTTATTATAAGGAAATTACGTATTATCTGAGTCGCATGACGAAGAGAATTTTAAGCAACGGAATCTTTGATTCATTGGCGCCATGAACGAAGTGAATTTTATATCTAAATTAATATATTTAGAAGGATTTGAAGATAAAAATTTTAAATATTAAATATATGATATAATTAGAAAAAACTAAGCGTTATAAGGGGGATTAATATGAGTTTAATTATAAGAAAAATTGAAAAAGACGATTATAAAGAAGTAGAAGTTTTGACGAGAGAGGCATTTTGGAATGTATATAGACCAGGGTGCAGTGAACATCTAGTACTACATAATTTGCATCACAATTCTAAATCAATAGAAGATTTAGAATTAGTTGTAGAGTGTAATGGGAAGATTGTAGGACATATTGTCTATACAAAGGGATATATAGATGGAGTTGATAACGAAACGTTTATAACATTCGGTCCTATCAGTGTACATCCAAAATTCCAAAGAAAAGAAATAGGAAGCAAACTGATCAGAATATCTATGCAAAAAGCAGCGAGATTAGGATATAGTGCTATTTTTATAACAGGAGATGAAAATTATTATAAAAGATTTGGATTTGAAAGTGCATCAAAATACAAAATCCACCTTGAAGGTGTACCAGTAGAAGACGAAGCTCCATTTTTTATGGTTAAAACTTTAAAAGAAGATGCATTAAATAATATAGAAGGATTTTTTATATTTGACGATTGTTATAATGTAAATCAAGATAAGGTTGATGAATTTGATAAAAAATTTGAACCTAAGAAAAAAGAAAAAAGAGCTGGACAGTTAGAATTTTAAATAAAGGAAATTCAAAGCAAAGATATTATGAAATTGCTAGTTATCTAATAAGAAAATAATTTTTTTAAAAAATTTAAAAAATATGTTTAAGATGTTACATACGTGGTATATATAAAGTGTAAAGTTTAAGATTTACAAAGATTAATAAATTTTTTAAAAAAAGTAAAAAATGTTTGAAAAAAATATCTTTAGGGTATATACTAAAGAGACAAATATAAGAAGAATTGTATAATATTAGGAGGAATTTAACTATGAAGAAATGGGTATGCCAAGTATGTGGATATATATATGAAGGAGAAAACGCACCAGCTGAATGTCCAGTATGTCACGTTGGAGCTGAAAAATTCGAAGAATTAAAAGGTGAAATGGTTTGGGCTGACGAGCACAGAATAGGTGTAGCTCAAGGTGTAGACGAACAAGTAGTAGAAGAATTAAGAGCTAACTTCACTGGAGAATGTACAGAAGTAGGAATGTATTTAGCAATGAGTAGACAAGCTGATAGAGAAGGATATCCAGAAGTAGCAGAAGCTTACAAAAGAATAGCTTTCGAAGAAGCTGAACATGCTGCAAAATTCGCAGAATTATTAGGAGAATGTGTTGTTGCTGATACAAAAGCAAACTTAAAAGCTAGAGTTGATGCTGAATACGGTGCAACTGATGGAAAATTAAAATTAGCTAAAAGAGCTAAAGAATTAGGATTAGATGCTATACATGATACAGTTCATGAAATGTGTAAAGATGAAGCTAGACACGGTAAAGCATTCTTAGGATTATTAGAAAGATATTTCGGATAAGATAAAATATTCATTAAATAAAACCTTATAAAAAAAAGACCTTACAAAAGTAGGGTCTTTTTTCAATTCTAAGGAAATTATATATTATCTGGTTTGTGGATAATGTATAATTTCCAACCTATTAACTAAAGCAACGGACGAAGTCGTTGGCGCCATGAGCGAAGCGAATTTTTTCATACATAAAATTAATAAATATCATCTTCTTCTAATTCAATTAAGCCTTTAGAATCTAAGAACTCTTGTTGTAATTCTAAAACCATCTCGATTTGCTCTTCTGTTAAATCATCAGCGCATCTGTCGTATATAAATTCAACCATTTCTTCTATTGAAACTTCCATCATTATGTATCCCTCCTTTATTTTTATTGCGAATAATATAATACAGGAAAAAGTAGGATAAATCTTGTGGTAATTTATGTAATATAGTGATGGAGATATTTTTAATAAAGCCTAAATAAAGCATAATTTATAGAATTACATTTTGTTTAAAAATTATATATCAGTAAAATAATAAATAAAGATATTAATAAAATAATAAATAAAAAGACGTATTTTAAATAAAAATACGTCCAAAATTTAAATTTATAAATATAAAATACTTTCTTATTTATCTAATGCTTTTCCAGTAAAAGCAAGTGGTAAAAGTTCGCCTAATGTATGTTCTAAATAATCATCAGTATCTTTTGCTATTATAACTTTGAAAGTATCTAAATCGCAAAACTCAGCCATAACCTGTCTACATACTGCACAAGGTGCACAGTAGTCACCTTCTCCTTGTTTGATACCTGCTTTATTTCCTACTATTGCTATAGCTACAAACTCTTTATTACCTTCTGATATTGCTTTGAAAATTGCAGTTCTCTCAGCGCAGTTTGTTGGTGTATATGCTGCATTTTCTATATTACATCCTTGATATATTGTTCCATCAGCTGCAAGAAGAGCTGCTCCAACATTAAAGTTTGAGTATGGTGTGTAACAGAATTTTTGAGCCTCAAATGCTTTTTCTATTAATAATTCTCTATTTATCATTGTTTTTTCCTCCACATTTTCTTTGAAAATTTGATACATTGTCATTAGGAGACATAATCAAATGCATAAGTTTATCCATTTCATTGACTTTTATAAAGCCTTTGTTGTATTCAATAAGTTTTTCATTTACTAATTCTTTAATAATTCTATTTACACTTCTAATATTAGATCCAACGCCTTCTACCAAAATATCTTTGTGAACAGTATCTATATTATGTTCATCAAGAAAGTTCCATAAAAAGAAGATAAGTCTTGATTTTAATGGGTAAGTTACATTGGCTCTACTATTTATAGATGTATAATACATTTTTTCAGAAACCTGAATATGTATAAAAAATGAAAAATCACTATCTGATTTAATCCATTTTAAAAAATGAGATTTTGGTATTTTTATAGCTTGGCAAGGTTCTATAGCTTCCACAAAATTTAATATTGGTTTGTCAATAAAGGCCTCTAATTCGCCAAATATCTCATAATTGCAGTAGATGCGCTCTAAATATTTAACTCCAGTAGGTGTCAGGGAATACACCTTAACCTTTCCAGTTTTTATAATGTACACAAAATCAGACTTTTCATTTTGAATTAAGATTTTATCAAATGTATTAAAGTTTATATTTGAAAAACTATTTTTTATAAAGTCTGGACACGTATCTAAATAGAAAGATAGTTTGTTCATTTTAAATCTCCTCATAAACACTTTGAGTAAAGTATAATGATTATATCACAATAAATATTAAAATCAATAAGTATAATTGAATTAGGGGACAAATGTCCAAAATAAAAGTTTATATAATATATTATAAATAAATATAAGAAAAATTTACAACCCTTGTATGAATAATTATTAATATATAATTAGAAATAATTGAATATTAAAAAAGTTAAAAATAAATGTTTAGTTTTAGAT
>NZ_JADPET010000143.1 GCF_015667935.1 Clostridium sp. 1001270J_160509_D11
TCTTGGATATAAAACACCTGCAGAGGTCTTCGCTGCAACATAAACATAAAATGTTGCACTTATATTGACAATCTATCATATATAAAAATGGGCTATATCAGAATAAGTTTTTAATTATTCTGATATAGCCCATTTCAAATTTAAATTATTTTATTTTAATAATATTCATTTCCTGTTGCTTCAAATGCTTGTTTAAATGCATTCATGAAAATTGTTTTACCTTGTTCTTTATATTGTCCTAAAGGTGTATCATTTTCTGTATCTTCGTATGCTTTTTCTGCAAATTTACTTGGGGCAGTATCTGAACCATATTCAAAGTAGAATTCTACATATGTTTCTCCTGCAGTTGCTATTTGTTTTTTAAGTTCATCATTAAAATCTATTTTGCTACTATCAAATCCTTGATCTTCATCATTATCGTTTGATGTATTGTTATCTTCCTTTTTAGATGATTCTTCTTTTTTAGCTGAAATTTCATCTAATTTATCGTTACAAGTTTTTAATAACTCGTTACATTCTTTTAATTTATCAATATATTCTGATTTACCATCAAGTTCTTCAATTATGTATCCTAATTTAACTTTAGCATTCATATACTCTTCTTCAGCCATAAGCTCTTTAACTTCAGCTATTTTCTTCTCTATTTGTTCTTTAAAACTTAAACTATCTTGTTCTTTTTTTAGTTTTTCACACTCAGATTTTAATTTTTTAGCTGCATCTCTAGCTACTGAACTCTCGCTATCACTATCCATTATTTTTTCACATAACTCAATAGCTTCATCATATAGTTTATGTTTCATTTTTGCTTGAACTTGTAAAAGTTGTTCTACTTGTTTATATAAAGAAGTTGCTTCTTTATCATCCTCTTTCTCTACAAGAGCTCTATCAAAGAAGTCTAGTGCATCTTCATATGATTCTTGTTTTACAGCTTCTTGCCCACTTTGCATATATTGGTCGTATTTTTTATTTGTTTTATTACAACCAGTAAGTACAAACATGCATACCATCATCAAAGCTAGCAATTTTTTAAATTTCATCAATACCCTCACTCCAATCTCATTAAATTTTAATTCTTTAATTAAGTTACGATTTTGCGCAACATACAGAATTTCCCCTGTATAAATGTTTTTTTCCATATACAATTATACTACTAAATCTACATTTTTGAATAAAAAAATTCATTTTTTATGATTTTCGTAATCTTTTTTTATAAATTTTAATATAATTTATACTTATATTTTAATTTCTGTAATTTAAATATTTTTACTGTATTTAAGCTGTTATGTATCTTTCTATTATAACTGCTCTGATACTTTCATATCTAATATAGTCTGGGAGTGAGTTTTTTATATCCCTCATTTTATCTTCACCGAATTTATTTATGCTTTTTTCGATTAACTCTTTTTCATCTTCACAATAATACACTGATGGATTAAATTTGAAGTGAAGTTCATTGTCTTCTTTTATATAGTCGTATATAAAACCTAAAATAGAATATACTGATGTTTCTAATTTATTGCTTATAGTTTTTACATCCATTCCTTGATTTAATAAATCTAGAGCTATTTCTTTAGGCTTTCTGCTTTCTCCATCTATAATTAATTTCTTTTTCTTCTTTTCTCTCCAGTTTACTTTTATATTATTTTCTTCTACATAATTATTGACTACTTGTATTATTTCATCACCGTATTTATCTATTTTCTTTGGACCTAGTCCAGATATATCGCTTAATTTTTCTGTATCTAGTGGATATCTTCCGCTTATTTCTTTTAATGTGTTTTTAGGCATTACCATGTGGTATGGAATACTTTCAATTCGTGCATATTTTGCCCTTATAGTTTTTAATAATTCATATAAGTTCTTATCTGTTTTAACTTCAAAGAACTCTTTATCATCTTCATCAATATTATTTTGTTTTTCAATTAATTCATTTTTATTTATGTTTTTATCTTGCATATATGTTTCAATTGCATCTATAAAGTTTTGTCCATATCTTTCGTATTTAACTTGTCCAATACCTGAAATATTTAATAGTTCTTGCTGTGTAGTTGGATAAGTATTTGCCATTGATAGTAATGTTGCATCTCCAAACACCATATATGGAGCAATTTTTTCATTTACTGCTATTGTCTTTCTTAAGTCTGCTAAAACTTCAAATAACTCATTTTTATTATTTGATTCTTTTGCTACTTTTACCTCTTTAAATTCAACTTTTATCTCACCTTTTAATACTTTTAAAGATTGTTTATTCATAGATATAGTAGGAAAACTTCCTCTAGTACCTAGATTTTCTTTTATATCTAAAAATCCATGAGAAATTAAAGTGTTTATAAAAGTCTTTAATCCCTCATTGCTGTAGTCTTTCATTATTCCATAAGTGCTAAGTTTATCAAATCCAAGTTCTAATACTTTTTTATTTTTAGATCCTCTAAGAACATCAACAACCATAGTTAATCCATAATTTCTCTTCATTCTGTATATGCATGAAATTACCTTTTGAGCATCTAGTGTTTTGTCTATAATTTGACCTTCAGTTAAGCAATTACTACAATTGTCACATTTGCCTAGCATAACTTCTCCAAAATACTCTAGTATACTTTTTCTATAACATGAATTGCTATAAACTAAGTCTACTATTTGTTGAAGTTTGTTATATTGTATAGTCTTTCTAGAAACACTCTCTGTTCCTACTTCTATAAGATATTTTTGTGTGTGGACATCTCCCGGTGTAAAAAGTAATATACACTCGCTATTTTCGCCATCCCTACCAGCTCTACCTATTTCTTGATAATAGTTTTCTATACTTTGTGGCATGTTGTAATGTATTACCCATCTTATATTAGGCTTATCTATTCCCATACCAAATGCATTTGTTGCAACTATTATATTTGCATCGTCATTTATAAATTTATCTTGATTTAGCTTTCTGTCTTCATTTGACATACCTGCATGATACTTAAGTACGTCTATATTCCTTTTTAAAAGACCTTCATAAATCTTTTCGACTTCTTTTCTTGTTGCAGCATAAATTATACCGCTTTCTGATTTATGATTTTCTATATATTCTAGTAGGTATTTATTTTTAGCTGATGATTTAACTATATTTATGTATAAATTTTCTCTATCAAAACCTGTTATAAATATTTTAGGCTCTATAAGATCTAACATATTTAAAATATCTTTTCTGACTTCTGTCGATGCAGTTGCAGTAAATGTGGTAACTATAGGTCTAGTTTTTAAATTTCTTATAAAGTATGGTATCTTTTTGTATGAAACTCTAAAATCGTGACCCCATTGAGATATACAATGTGCCTCGTCTATTGCAATTTGTGCTATGTTTTTATTTTGAATTATATTTAAAAATTCTGTGCTTTCTAATCTTTCTGGTGCAACATATATAATCTTATACTTATCATTTGTTATATTTTCTAAAATTTGATTGTAATCTTCTGATGAAAGTGAACTATTTATATAGCTAGCATCTATCCCCATTGATGTCAAAGAGTCTACTTGGTCCTTCATAAGTGATATTAATGGAGATATTACAATAGTTAGTCCATCCATACAAAGCGCAGGAACTTGGTAACAAAGTGACTTTCCTCCACCTGTAGGCATTATTGCTAATACATCTTCTCCGTTTAATATAGTATTTATGATTTCTTCTTGACCCTTTCTAAAACTCTTATATCCATAATACTTTTGTAATATATCTAATATCTTTTCATTCATAATAATTCTCCTCATCTAAATCTATTTCCGCTCATATTTTTATTTGATTTATGTCCATCAACCGTACGTAATATACCTTATTATAAAGATTTTTACTATGAAATATTATACTACAATTATTTTATATCTATTTACTTTATTTTTCATCTCAAATACTTTGTAAAGAAATCCCACTTCCTTTTGTGTTATTTATTGAAAATAATACACGTTTCGTGTTACACTATTACCATAGGAATTATTTACATAATTTTTCTTTTGATTCTTAATTAAGAGCAGTAAAGGAGGGATCAGCCATGTTTGGACAAAATCTGAAAAAGTTAAGAACATCAAAAAATCTCAGTCAATCTAAACTAAGTAAAATATTAGGAATATCAAGCAGCACTATTGGAATGTATGAACAAGGTAGGCGATTTCCTGACCAAACTATTTTAACTAAAATAGCGGATTTTTTCGATGTATCAACCGATTACTTACTTGGGCGTAATCCACAAAATCCTCCAACAGAGTTTAACAATGCCACTGATGCTATGGAATTCATTTTAAAATTGCCGACTGTTATGGCATATGGTGGTTATGATGCTACCAAATTATCAGACGAGGAGATAATCGATTTCGCCAATGACTTATTGCAACAAATCGAATTAATTAGCTATAAATATAAGAAAAAATAACAAGTAAAACGATAACTTATCGGAGGGAGGGTAATTTATTGAGTAGTAATAAGATTAAACAGGCCGTTGACAATTTAAAAGCAACATATAATACAAATAACCCCTTTGTAATCTGTGACCACTTGGGTATTACTGTTAGAGAACGAAATTTTAACGAATCTCGCAAAGCTTATTTTGTATCTATTTATGGTCAGCCTTCTATTACAATCAATTCTAATTACATAGAAAAATCGAAAAATATATTATGTGCTCACGAGCTAGGACATATAATATTGGGACATACTGGTGTGAATAACTTTGAATCTGAAAACCAGGAGGCTGAAAGGGAAGCGAACTTATTTGCTCTTTATATGCTTTTTGATGAAAATGATTTTGACATGAAATTTGAAAATATGACAAGTTACTTAATTAAATATACATTAGATAGGAATATAAAATTAGCTAAGAAATAATAAAAGCACTTCTCAGTGCTTTTTTTAATATTTATATAACTATGAAAAATCAACTATTATTGGAAAGTGATCTGACATATATACCTTATCCACTTCATATGAAGTAATATTCAAGTTCGTATCTTCAAAACAATAGTCTATTCTACTATTTAAAAAAGTTGGTATGTTGTCTTTATTTAATTTCATAGATACGTCCTCAAAGTTATTAAGATATATATTCTTTTCATTAAAGTCCCCACAAATTATATTCCCTATAAGATTTTCAATATTTCCATTTAAATTTATATTTATAAAATCTAAAATTTCATCTATTTGTTTAACACGTTCATATTTATCAAGACCGAGATGTGTATTGATAACATTTAAATACCCATCATCATTTATTTTTACTTTTATATGTGCAAATCCCCTTTGTTCTTTTTTGCTAGTAAGCAGCACATGATTTTGTGCTACTATTTTATATTTTGTAAGTATACAAACTCCAAATTCTTTATCCACAACATTTTCAGCAAAAATACCATCCATTCTTAGTCTAAACTTTATTTTTTTATACTGTGAATATAAAACTTCTTGAAGACAGATTATATCGCTTTGTTGTTGTTTTAAATAAGCAATAATCTCATTTAATGTTGGATTTTTTTCTTTATCAGTTCCTGAATGTATATTGTAACAAATAACTCTCATATTATCCCCCCATATTTTAAGAACATCTTATATGATAAATTATATTCTAATATGCCTTTATATTTAATTTATTTCAAAAATTAAATACCGATACTTCTTAGAGTAGTTACCCTAAAAAATATCGGTCTATATATTTATAATTGAGCTCAATTGTGCAAATTTAAATATATAGTTATATTATCCACACAATATTAAATTCTATACATTTTTATTAAAATTTTTTAATTTATTTATCTATTAGATAAACTTAAAGCTCTTTATCTTTTTATAAATTCCATCTTTATTATAAATTTTCATATTCAAATCGAATGTATCCTCAAAATTCAATTTAATATAATTCTTCTGGATCCATATTTTCAGTATATTTTTCAGCCATTTCATTTAAATACTTTTTAAACTCTCTTCTATCCATTTCTGGTTTCATCTCAGTTTCTTCAAGTATTTCAAATGTAAATGATTTTGCCCCGTATTTGTTCCAGTCTTTTTGAAGTTTTATATTTAAGCAGCTATTTACCGAAACAGAGAAATTAAATCTATTTTGCATAGATTGTAAATCTACTTCCCCTTTAATTAAACTCTTTTTACTTTCTGTATTAGTTATTTTATAAACTCCACCTGTTGTCTTCTTTTCTTTATATTCATAAATAGCTTGTTTACGTTTTTCATTTTTCATATCATCTTCACCACCTTCATATTTTTGAATATCTATACTTCTTTCTCTAACATTTTTTATAATTTGCTTATCAATTTTTTCTAAAATATTTTCAAACTTATTTGTATTTAAGTCTACATTTATATTTCCTAAAGTATTAGCTTTATTTTCTTTTTCTATATTTTTAGCTAAGTCATCAACTTCATTTTCTGTTATTTCTACTTTATTTTTATTATTTTGTTCTTCTAGAGCCTTTTTCTTGTTTCTGCTTTTTATAACATTTGCACAATTTCTACAAGAAGGCGAACAGTATTTTTCTCGCTCTGTTTTTGCAAAGAATGCTTTATTGCAGTAATTACAACGGTTTAATATCCTATCTTCATCCATTATAGCAAATGCATAAATCATATCCATAGCTGACTGTAGAGAGTCGAAATTCCAATTAATTTGAGGTCTATCAAACATTGCTAGTGTAAATCCTATTTTATTTGGATTAAATTTATCTGGCATTATTTCAACTGCTTCAGTTAAATTGCTATTTTTATAAATTATCATTTGGTTTAAATTTTCTGATATATTTTTTGCATATTCTAGAATCCATTCTACACGCTCTGCATAGAATTTTGAAAATACTATATCTAAAACTAACGGCTTTTTACCGTAAAACTGTGGAGAATCTTCTGCTTTTACAACAGTTAGATGTTTATCAAATTCTCTAGTATATAAATCATCCTCACCTGCAAATGGCGTGAATAGTTTTATATAATCCTCAGACTTCATTATGTTAGTATCTAAGTTTAAAGTGCTGCTTATAATATTATTTTGTGAAAATATTACATTATCTTCTCCAACTATATCTCGATTGTATACACTAGAAGTTATAAGCCCTAGTAATCCGTAGTGTTTTACAAACACTATTAATTTATTGTATAAAGTATCTTGACTTTCATTTTTTAAAACTAAGTCACCTAAGTCGATTAAATCAAATAATATATTGCTCGATTTTTCAAAAGGATCATAAATTGTATATTTACTGTCTTCTGATGGAACAATATATATACTTCCATTTGAATTTTCTCTCAAGTCATAATTATCGTATTTTATCCACTTGCTTTTGAAGTTTTTTAAGTAAAACTGATTTTTCATATTTTGCTCCTCTCTTTTTGCGTTTTATTATTTATTATATGTTTATTTTATATATGTGTTAATATATTTTTATATTAATTATATTAACACATAGTAATATTTATTACAATATTTTTTTGTTATAAAGAAAAATACTTAAGTATTTATCTCTAATAATATAACATTTTTTATTGAAAATTGCTAGGTTTTTCGCATTAATAATAATTAGTGTAAAAA
>NZ_JADPET010000144.1 GCF_015667935.1 Clostridium sp. 1001270J_160509_D11
CATGGATGTTGTGCTAAGTGTGGAGGAGTAAAAAACTTACAAGTACATCATAAGATATGGCTAACACCAAGCAATATCCACATAAATAATCTGAGATAGAGAACCTTTTTAGTATGAGTAATTATAAAATCTTTTATAATAATTAATGAATCTCTAATCACATAATAATAAGCTATGTATTGAACTGATATTAAAATAATTCTAAGGTAAATAAATTTTATATCGAAGTTAAAAAGATTCAACATATCTATAAATACTATATAAAGGCAACATGAATAAAAGGTATTTCTTTTAAAACATAAAAATCTATTGAATAATTTTAAATTCCTGAATATATAATATTTTTTCTGTGCATTTGGTGTTAAAAGTTTTAGTTTTTTACCTAAGAATAAAGATAGATAGTATATAGAAAAACACATTCCAGAACAATAAAATGCTATTAAACAATAAAAAACAATATTGACATATTCTTTATATGGAAACCAAGCAATCATTTCTTGGAATTCAGTAATAATACTAGTCCCACTTAAAGCCTTAGTGTATATGTCGATTACCATTATAAGAATTGTGCTAAAGATTGAAGAGAAAAATATATCTTCCATTAAAATACTATCTTTGTCCATAAAATAAGCACATACTATCCCAAGTAAAAAGCTTTGACTCATAAATAGTGCACCAGTGAGGTCGCCCACTACAATAAACACAAGTAAAACGGAAACTATTCCACTTAATATGCTATATTTACCACCACATTTTAAATAAACTATAGCAAAAAATATTGGTATGGCAAAATCGAGATAAAGTCCATAACCAATACCTGTCGACAATGCAAAAATAGTTATTACTACACATAGTGAAGTAAGTATAGATGCAAGTGTCAAATTCTTTGTCGTACTATTCATTATTTCATCTCCTGTTATAAATTTGTTAAACATTCTCTTATCTATTATACAAATTAATATGAACTATTTAATAAATAATTCTGACGCTTAATATAAAAAATATACATAAAAAGAGCAGTTATATATAAATTTAGAAAAAAATAAAGAATTATGTAAAGTTTATAAAAAATTATTTAAATATTGCTGAAATCTAACTATAATGCTACCATTTAAGTATGGCTGACCTAAAAGTATATAACCAATAGGAAAGAAAATTTAAATTGTATCAATCTAATTACAAGAGAATCTTCTTAGGTAAAAAGATGGTGATATACAAAATGTATAGTATGATTATGCCTTTGTATATACAGGGGTATTTTTGTTTTATGCAGAAATTCATACCATTTTACCTTTATTCAGTCTAAAAAATTCAATAAATTGGGGGAAATAAAAATGGGATATGATCCAAAATCATGTAAGGCAGAAGAATTTATAAATAATGAGGAAATTTTAGAATCATTAGAGTATGCTAAAAAGAACAAGGGGAACAAAGAATTAATTGAAGGAATATTAGACAAGGCTAATAGAGCAAAGGGGTTAACTCATAGAGAGGCAGCAGTTCTTTTAGAATGTGATGATGAAGAATTGACAGACAGAATGTTCAAATTAGCTGAAGACCTTAAAAAAAGATTTTATGGTAATCGTATAGTAATGTTCGCACCACTATATCTTTCAAATTACTGTGTGAATGGATGTGTATATTGTCCATATCATGCTAAAAATAAAACTATAGCGAGAAAGAAATTAACACAAGATGAAATAAGAAGAGAAGTAATAGTACTTCAAGATATGGGACATAAAAGACTAGCACTAGAGGCAGGAGAAGACCCAGTAAACAATCCAATCGAGTATATACTAGAATGTATAAATACTATCTACAGCATAAAACATAAAAATGGGGCAATCCGTAGAGTAAATGTAAATATAGCAGCGACAACAGTTGAAAATTATAGAAAATTAAAAGAAGCTGGAATAGGTACATATATATTATTCCAAGAAACTTACAACAAAGATTCATATGAAAAACTACATCCAACAGGACCAAAACACGACTACGCATACCATACAGAGGCAATGGATAGAGCGATGGAAGGTGGAATAGATGATGTAGGACTAGGCGTTTTATATGGTCTTAGCACATATAAATATGAATTAGTAGGAATATTAATGCATGCAGAACATCTAGAAGCAAGATTTGGTGTTGGACCACATACAATATCAGTGCCAAGACTTAGACCAGCAGATGATATAGACCCAGCAGATTTCCCAGATGCACTATCAGATGAAATATTCCAAAAAATCGTAGCAATAATACGTCTAGCAGTTCCTTATACAGGTATGATAGTATCTACTAGAGAATCACAAAAAACTAGAGAAAAAGTATTACATCTAGGTATATCTCAAATAAGTGGAGCATCTTCAACAAGTGTTGGAGGATATGCAGATAGAGAGCTAGGAGTAAAAGAAGAAGTAACAAGTGCGCAATTTGATGTAGATGATGATAGAACATTAGATGAAGTTGTAAACTGGTTATTAAAAATGGGATATATTCCAAGTTTCTGCACTGCCTGTTATAGAGAAGGTAGAACAGGAGATAGATTTATGTCACTATGTAAGAGTGGCCAAATCGCCAACTGTTGTCAACCAAACGCACTTATGACATTAAAAGAATATCTAGAAGATTATGCAAGTGATGATACTACAAAAGCTGGTGAAGATTTAATACAAAAAGAAGTTAAGAAAATACCAAGAGATAGAACTAGAGAAATTGTTGGAGAAAGATTAGTAAAAATAGCACAAGGAGAACGTGACTTTAGATTCTAATTTATATAAATTATTGAGTGATAGAGAGAAAACGGATTAAATCTGTTTTCTCTTTTTGTATAAATAAGAAGAAAAATGTATAAATATCAAGAAATGTTGCTGTATTTTGTAAACAGTGCTACCATTTAGTTAGACTGACTCAGAAGAGAATCTGCAGAAGCTAGAAAAATGGCACTACATTTAGGCGTATCTCAAATGGGTGCTGGTTCAAAAACTAGTGTCGGTGGATATGATGAACACAATAAAGACAAAGAAGGAACTACATTAATAAAAGAAGAACTTAATAAATTACCAAGCGAAAAAGTAAGAGAAATAGTAGAAGAAAAATTAGTAAAAATAGAAGAGGGGGAACGTGATTTTAGATCTTAGTCTAAATCACAAATGATATGGAACAAACTTTAACAAAAAGGGACAGTTTTACTTCTAATATAGGATTTATCTTAGCATGTGTAGGTTCTGCAGTTGGAATGGGAAACATATGGTTATTTCCATACAGAATAGGTCAATATGGTGGAGCTGCATTTTTAATACCTTATATAATATTTATAATTCTTTTAGGCTCAACAGGATTGATGGGCGAATTTGCATTTGGTAGAATGATGCAATCAGGTCCAATCGGTGCATTTGACAAAGCCTTACAAACTAAGGGGAAAAAAGGTGGAAAAGTATTAGGAGTAATTCCTGTAGTAGGGACATTTATAATAGCAGTTGGATATGCAATAGTAGTAGGCTGGTTTATAAGATTTTTAGTTGGATATATAACAGGAAGTGCATTAACTGCAACAGATTCTAGAGCATATTTTGGACAAATATCAGGTTCATTTGGAAGCGTACCATGGCACTTTATAGCATTACTAATAGTGTTAATAGTATCATTATTTGGAATATCTTCAGGAATTGAAAAGATAAACAAAGTAATGATGCCAGCATTTTATGTATTATTTTTAATACTTTTAGTCAGAGTTTGCACACTAGATGGTGCTATGGATGGATTTAAATATCTATTTATACCTAAATGGGAGTTTTTATCTCAACCAAAAACATGGATATATGCATTAGGACAAGCATTTTTCTCACTATCTTTATCAGGTTCTGGGATGCTTGTATATGGAAGTTATTTAGGTAGAGATATGGATATAATAGATGGTGCTAGAAAAACAGTATTATTTGATACAATTGCAGCATTAACAGCAGCACTTGTTATAATACCTTCAGTATTTGCGTTTGGTCTAGATCCAGCATCAGGACCACCACTATTATTTATAACATTGCCATCAGTATTTAAATTAATGCCTTTTGGTAGAGTATTTGCGATATTATTCTTTATATCATTAATTTGTGCATCTATAACTACACTTGTATGTTTATTAGAAGTGCCAATTGAAGCTATACAAAATAATTTGTATATAGATAGAAAAATAGCTGTAATAGGTGTATGTATAGTAGCATTTGCTATAGGTTTATTCGTAGAGGACGGAAATATTTTAGGAACATTATTAGATTTCTCATCTATATATATAGCGCCACTTGGAGCATTTATCGCTGGTGTTATGTTCTTCTGGGTAATCGGAGTTGACAAGGCAAAAGCAGAAATAGAAACAGGTTCAAGCAAAACATTAGGTTCTTGGTTTAAATCTACAGCTAAATACGTTTATGTATTTATATCTATATTTGTATTTGTAGTCGGAATACTGTTAGGTGGTATTGGGTAAGATTAATATAAATTAAATAATTATTAAAAAATGGCAGTGCTATTAATTAGCATTGCCATTTTAAGTGAAACAAGATTATCATTATTTAAAATTTCTATTATGATTAAAGTTACCAGGGTTAGGTAACACCTATAGAACTAACTCATCTATTTGTATAATTGAAAAATCCTACGACAAATGATGCTTCTAGTATTTCATGGTCGTTAAATCCAACAGCTCTTAATTTTTCAACTTGGTCTTTGTCGATTTCTCTAGGTTTTGCAGTTGTAAAATAGGCAAAGTCGCAAAGAGCACGTTGTTTGTCTGTTAGTTTAGCTATTCTATAATTATATGTAAGTGTGTCTACTTTTTGTAAGGCCACGTAGTATATCACCATGTGTAGTTAGGCAATATGTGCACCCGTTTGTTGATGATATTACAAGTCCCATCATCTCTTTATCTATAGTACTTAGATAAGTAGTTTCTTTGTCGAATAGTGATTCTTTTAATTTTAGAAATCTTATGTGTTGTTCATCATATTCATAAGACATAATTTATAACCTTCGAAATTAATTTATTTTAAAATTTAAACTTCATATATTGCAAACACACGCGCTGGGAATCCTGTTGTATTTTTTACTTTTGGGAATGTTGCAAATACGATTGCACCTGTTTCAGGAACAGCATCTAAGTTATTAAATTCCTGATATTAATTCATCTACAACTTTTTTTACAGTTTTAATTTTATTTATTTTATAAGTCTCAGCACCACAAAATAAAAGGGCATTATCTATATCACCATTTACCGCATTTATAAGTGCTTGAGATATACAGTAAGGCGTAGATGAAGGATTACATGTTTCCATACAGTTATAGCATTTTTTTATTTTAGGTTTATTTGATTCAAGTTTTTCTAAAAATTTATTGTAAATAGCTCTTCCAGGAAGACCAACTGGACTCTTAATGATTTTTATATCTTCTTTTTTGCATTTGATATATGTATTTTTGAAGGTTATATTTGCATCACATTCTTCTGTTGCTACAAATAAAGTTCCGACTTGTACTCCTGCAGCTCCCATATTTATATATTTTTTCACATAAGAGCTTGTTGAAATACCACCAGCGGCTATTACTGGTATTTCTTTGTCGTATTTTTGGCCATATTCTTTTGTGATTTCTAATATTCTCATAAATTCTCCATCATAATCTATAGAATCTATATCTTTTAAATCATCTCTATGAAATCCTAGATGACCACCAGCTTTTGGTCCTTCAACTACTATCATATCAGCAGTTTTATTATATTTTTTATCCCACATTTTAAGTAATAATTTGCATGCCTTAGCAGAAGATACTATTGGTGCAATTTTAACGTTTGAATTTCCTATAAATTTCGGCAATTTTATAGGAAGTCCGGCACCTGATATTATAATATCAATTCCAGCTTCGATAGCAGTTTTTACATGTTCTTCATAAAAATTCATAGCAACCATAAGATTTATACCTAGAGGTTTGTTATTTGATAATTCTTTTGCTTTTTGTATATGTTTTTTTAATGATTTTAGATTTGTAGAAAGCGGATCTTTATTAAATCCTTCTTCATCATATCCTATATTTATACCTGAAATTACTCCAAGTCCTCCAGCATTACTAACAGCTGATGCAAGATTTTCTCTGGATATTCCAATTCCCATTCCACCTTGAATTACAGGTGTTTTTATAATTAAATCTCCAATTATTAATGGTTTCATAAGTTTCCTCCCTATAGGATATAAAAGGTTTACTAAGATTGAGCTCATTATACTATAAAAAATTATCTAAATAAAGAAAAATATTTTTAATAGGTAAATTATAATGTTTTTTAAAAAAACATAAGTTTTGCAAAATTAGTGTTTTCAATATTTTTATATTCTTTGAGAGTTATGACTATAAAAAATATAGTTGACTTTTTTGTTTGAATATAATATATTTTGTTCATAATAAATTTTGATAATCAAAATATTTAATGTATAAATAATTGTAAAAACAAATATTTTGTAACTAAAAGAGGGGGGAATAGATGAACAATGTAGTTATAGCTGGTGTTGGAAAATATATTCCATCAAAAATAGTTACTAACAATATGTTAAGTCAGATTGTAGAAACGAGTGATGAATGGATAGTTTCAAGAACTGGTATAAAACAAAGGCATATTACTACAAATGAAAATACATCAGATATAGCATCAAAAGCAGCTTTAAATGCAATTCATGATTCGAATATAGATGTATGTGACATAGATTTAATAATCGTTGCCACATGCACACCAGATATGTATACACCTGCTACAGCTTGTATAGTTCAGAAAAATATAGGAGCAAAAAATGCATTTGCATTTGATTTAGGTGCTGCATGTTCTGGATTTATATATGGAATTAATGTTGCGAAATCTATAATGGTTTCAAATAATATAAAAAAAGCTTTAGTAATCGGTGCTGAAACTTTATCAAAATCAATTGATTGGAATGATAGATCAACATGTGTTTTATTTGGAGATGGTGCTGGGGCTGTGGTCTTATCACTTAGTGAAAATAAAGGGATTTTAGATGTCATATGTAAATCAAAAGGAATAAAGTGGGAAAATCTCACTATTGGCGCTAAGGATTTAACAAACCCATATATCGATGAAAAAATAAGAATGAATCCATACTTAAATATGAATGGAAGTGAGATTTTTAAATTTGCAACAGTTGAGATAGTAAGTCTAATAAAGCAAATTTTAAGAGATAATGATTTAAGTCTAGAAGATATAGCTTATATAATACCGCACCAGGCGAATGAAAGAATTATTCAATTTGCTGCCAAGAAGTTAGAAATTCCTGTGGATAAATTCTATATAAATATAGATGAATATGGAAATACTTCAGCAGCATCAATACCAATTGCAATAAGCGAAATGAGTGAAAAGAATTTGCTTAAAAAAGAAGATAAATTAATTGCAGTTGGATTTGGGGTACAATACCATGAATATAAGTTAGAGTTAATGGATGTATTGAGAGATATATTTAAAGAATTTGAAGAAAACTACAAT
>NZ_JADPET010000145.1 GCF_015667935.1 Clostridium sp. 1001270J_160509_D11
ATATTTTTATTATTTTTCTTAAATAAATAAATAACTTAAAATCATATTTGCCTCTATTACTAATTTTTTGATAACTTAAATTAACAAAAACACCCCGTTAATTGATTAGTTTTTTAACAATTTATCAGAGGTCAAATATGTTTTGACAATTTTTACAGTTTTTAAATTTACAACTATTTTTCCCGTATGAGGATTTTTTATAATATGTATATTTTTGTAATATATAAATACGTAATAAATTATATTTAGGTTGAGTAAAAACGCCCTATTTTCTACAATTTTCCAATAAACATATTTTGGTAAATATAAACTTATTTGCAATTATTATGTTAGCACATCTAAAATTTTTTTTAAAGTATTAATAATTTTTTCTTTTTTTTTTTAGTAATTTTCTTAATTTAGTTAAAAAAAAAAGAAGTGTATACTATATACATACACTTCTTATTACTTTTTTAATCATAAAATTTTATAAATAGATAAAATTATTTTATTAACTCTACTAAATCTCCGTTTTTAACGCCAGCTGCATTTCCTTCTTCTATGTCAACGTGCATTTCTAAAGCAAAGTTAGCATTAGCTCTAACTAATACGTTGTGGAAAGTTAATCCTCTTAATCCTTCAGTTTTAACACTTACTACATCTTTATCTTTAACACCGAATTTTTCAGCATCTTCAAGACTCATGTGTATATGTCTAGCTGCTACTATTATACCTTTTTCACATTCAACTTCACCATTTGGTCCTACTAATTTGAATGCTGGAGTTCCATCTATATCTCCTGATTGTCTAACTGGAACTGATAAACCTAATCCTCTAGCGTCTGCTAAAGAAACTTCAACTTGAGATTCTGGTCTAACTGGTCCTAAAACTCTCATTGTTTGTTGTCCTTTAGGTCCTACTACAGTAACTTTTTCTTCACATGCATATTGTCCTGGTTGAGATAATGGTTTAAATGGAGTTAATTGGTATCCTTCTCCGAATAATACATCAACGTCAGCTTGACTTAAATGTACGTGTTTATTTGATAATGCTATTGGTAATTTCATAATAAAAACCTCCTGAAATATAGTTTAATTTTTAATAACCGCAATTAAATTATATCTAAAATTTATAATAAAATCAATTGTTATAATATATTCGTATATTGTATATTACAATCTTTTACTTTATTTATTAAATTTTTTACATTTTTTAACATCATTTTATTGCATAATTTATACTATTTAGCTAAATCTCTTAACAAATCAAAGTATCCAGGGAAAGATATATTTATACAGCTAGGATCGTCAAGAATAACTCTAGAATCACTTACTAAATCTGCTATAGAGAAAGACATTGCTATTCTATGGTCTTTAAATGTTTCTATAGTAGCTCCATGAAGTTTAGTTTTTCCTTTTATTATCATACCGTCTTCTAATTCTTCTATATCTGCACCCATTCTCTTTAAGTTGTCTACAACAGTTTTTATTCTGTTGCTTTCTTTTACTTTTAATTCTTGAGCATCTTTTATTATAGTCGTACCTTCAGCCTGTGTTGCCAAAACGGCTATAACTGGTATTTCATCTATTAATCTAGGAATTATAGTTTTATCAATTGTAGTTGCAGTTAAATCTTTAGAGTATTTAACAAGTAAATCTCCTACTTTTTCTCCACCTACTATTCTTTCATCTATAATTTCTATATTTCCATTCATATTTCTGACAACATCTATTATTCCAGTTCTTGTTTCATTTAATCCGACATTTTTTATTAAAACTTCAGAACCTTCACTTATTAAAGCTCCTACTATTATAAAAGCTGCAGAAGATATATCTCCAGGAACATAAATATCCTGGTTAAATAGTTCATCTACAGGATTTACAATTATATCTAGTCCATCTTCTTTTATATCTGCACCAAATGCTTTTAACATTATCTCTGTATGATTTCTCGATTTAACTTTTTCTCTTATTATACTTTGTTTATCAGCATATAAACTAGCAAGTATAATTGCTGATTTTACTTGGGCTGATGCAACGGGCATTTTATAATCTATACTGTGTAAATGACCACCTTTAACTGTTATAGGCGTAAAGTTTGCATCATCTTTTCCAGTTATGTCACATCCCATCATTCTAAGTGGGTCTGTCACTCTCTTCATAGGTCTTTTACCTATAGAGGCATCACCTATTAATGTAGATTCAAAATCATTTCCAGCAAGAATACCCATAAGTAGTCTTATTGTTGTTCCTGAATTTCCTACGTCTAATATATCAGTTGGTGCTTTTAATCCTCTAAGCCCATTTCCTTTAATGAATACATCTTTCCCATCTATTTCTATGTCTACTCCCATTTTTCTAAAGCATGCAACTGTACTTAAACAATCTTGTCCCATTAAAAAGTTACTTACTTTATTGTTTCCTTTTGATATAGCAGAAAACATTATCGATCTATGAGAGATAGACTTATCCCCTATTAATTCAAAACTTCCTCTAAGCATATTTGCACTCCTTTATTATTTCTAAAATTGTCTCATCATCTACATCATTAAATAAATCCACTTTACCATGTTCTACTGGCAAAATCATATTTACTTTTGAAAAACTATTTTTCTTATCAGTTTTCATTATAGATAGTACTTCTTGTTCGCTTGCCCCCTCAAATTCTGTTGGCAAATTAAATACCTTACATATATTTAAAAATTTATCATAATATTCTTTAGTTATTAAATTTTTTCTTAAAGAAAGTTTAAATGCCATATTCATACCTATACTTACAGCTTCCCCATGAGCTATATGGCAAAGTTTCTCTACTCCATGGCCGAAAGTATGTCCAAAGTTAAGGATTTTTCTAAGTCCTCCTTCTTTTTCATCCATTTCAACAACATGAGCTTTAATCCCTGCACATTTTTTTACTATGTATTTTAATGTTGAATCTATTTTGTCTAATATCTCTTCACTATTTTCTAATAAATAATTTATAAATTCATAATCATATATAAATCCATATTTAACAACCTCACTCATACCGTTTCTAAATTGGTCATCTGGCAAAGTTCTAAGTGCTGATACATTTATAAAAGTAAATTTAGGTTGATAAAATGCACCGATTACATTTTTATAAGTTCCTAAATTTATTCCTGTTTTACCACCTATAGATGAATCTACTTGTGCTAAAAGAGTTGTAGGTACTTGTACAAAATCTATTCCTCTCATATATGAAGAGGCAACATATCCTGCTAAATCTCCTATAACACCACCACCTACAGCTATTATAAGTGATTTTCTAGTAAGACCAGCCTTTATCGCATGTTCTAGTATTTTTTGAAAAGTATCAAGGCATTTAGATTCTTCCCCTGCTGGAACTATATATTCACTTACAAATTTAGCTCCTAAAGAATCTATAAATTTATTTAATTGTGTTTTGTATACATTTTCATCTGAAATTACTAGTACCATATCGTAAATTTCATTTATATTTTTATTAGTTGTGCCATTTACTTCATTTAAAGCTTTATTAAAACTTCTATAGCTATCATCAATAAAAATATTGCATACTTTGTTTTTTATTTTTTCCATCCTCTTTCACCCAACCTTTGAATATATGAATTATAATTTCTTTTTACGTCTTCTAAACTACTTCCTCCTATTGTTTCTAAGAAGAATTGACATATAACAAAAGCAACTACATTTTCACACACAACGCTACAAGCCGGAACTGCACAAGTGTCTGAACGCTCTACTGTAGCTTCATATCGTTCTAATGTATTTATATTTATTGAGTTAAGAGGCTTGTATAGTGTTGGAATTGGCTTCATAGCGCATCTTATTATGACTTCTTCTCCAGTTGTCATTCCACCTTCTATACCACCTAATCTATTTGTAACTCTCTTTATTCCATCTTTTTCATTATATATTATTTCATCCATTACTTGAGAACCTGGAAGTTTTGCTACATCAAATCCTATACCGAATTCGACCCCTTTTATAGCTTGAGTTCCCATTAGATGCATTGCTAATACACCGTCAATTTTTCTATCAAATTGAGTGTATGACCCAAGTCCTGGAATTAAGTTTTTTATTCTAACTTCTACAACCCCACCGATTGTATCTCTTTCACTTTTTATTTCGTCTATTTGTGCAATCATCTTAGCTTCTACTTCTTTATTTGCACATCTAACTTCTGAATTATCTACATTATTTTTTATATAATCAAAATCATATATATTTTCATCCTTCACATTACCAATTTGTATAACATGAGAGACAAAGTCTATATCGAAATTTTTTAATAGCTGTTTGCAAATCGCTCCTACTGCTACCCTACTTGCTGTTTCTCTTGCTGATGACCTTTCCAGTACATTTCTTGCATCATCAAAATCGTATTTTAAGCAACCGACTAAATCTGCATGACCTGGTCTTACATTGTTTACTTTTCTAGTTTCAAAATCTACTTCATCCATTGGTGCCATATGTTCAGTCCAGTTTTGGTAGTCTTTGTTTTTTACTTCAATTGATATAGGTCCCCCTAGTGTTTTTCTTCCCCTAACACCACCAAGAATATTTACTTTATCACTTTCAATTTTCATTCTGCCACCACGGCCATAACCACATTGACGCTTTTTAAGTTCTAAGTTGATTTCATCAAAGTTTAGTTCTATATTTGATGGCAGTCCATCAATTATAGATATTAAACTCTGCCCATGTGATTCACCACTTGTCAAATACCTTAACATAATTCATCGCCCCTTACTTTTAGTATTAATTATTTTCTTTAATTCTTTTTATATATTCATCAACATCTCTGTTGAATCTAGCTTTGAAATCTTCATTTTCCATAAAAGGAACTTCATCTGAATTAGATAGGTATAAATTATAATCTAAATCTGTATTTATCGATTTATAAAATATATCCATTACAATTTGTCCACCTAAAAATTGATCTTTAAATTCAGGTTGTCCACCAATTGCAATATACATTCCTAGTCTAAATTTATCTCTATCTATAGATGGTTTTTTTAATATATATTTACTAGCGAAAAATGCTTGTGTTCTGTCTACTACTGTCTTTACTTTTGTAGATACACTTGAAAAATACATAGGACTTACTGTTATTGTCCCTGTACTTTTATTAAATTCTTCATATATAGGTGTCATATCGTCTTTTATTCTACAGTAGCCTGTCTTTTCACAAGCTCCACATGCAGTACAATACTCGATATTCATTTGATATATGTCTAATACTTTGTAATTAATGTTGTTATCTTCAAATTTTTTTGTTATCTCTTTTATAATAGAGCTACAATTTTTGTTTTTACGAGGACTTCCATTAATTATTAATACTTTATCATTTTTCCCCATATGAATCCTCCTATTTTAATGTTAAATCTTTTATGTGTTTTCATATTAATTATTATAGCACTTAATATGAATTTCTTTATATTATTTATTGCTCAAGCATACTACTAGTATATCATCATCAAAATTATGTTTAGGTACAAATTCACCTAATTCTTTTTTCAATGCATTTATAAAGTCATCTTTTTCTAACATATAATTCTTAAGTAAAAATGACTCAAACCTCTCTATTCCAAATTCTTCTTTATCTTTATTTTTTATTTCAATTATTCCGTCTGTATACATACAAATCATAGAACTATCTTTTATAGAGATTGTGCTTTGCTCATAATTTATATCTTCTAGGACGCCTAATGGAATATTTTTTTTGCATAGAGTATCATCAGTACATTTGAATTTTCCGGAATTATCTATTATTATTGGACAATAATGACCTGCATTAGAGATATCTAATGTATTACTTTTACTATCTATAATTCCCACTATACATGTTGTAAAAACATCCATTTTATCAAATTCATCATATAATATTTGATTTAATTTATTCATAATTTCTGCTGCAGTTTGATAATTATAACATAATGTCTTGAAGCATCCCTTTATCATTGCAACAATATAGTTTGATACTATACCATGTCCCATAACGTCGGCAATTATATATGCGACTTTATCTTCATTTATAACTTGTGCGTGATAGAAATCCCCACCTATAACTGTTGCTGGTTTATGGTAGAAATATAAATCTTTATCATTAGATAAATTCATTTCACTTTCATTCATTATAAGTTTTTGCTGCTTATTTAATATATTTAGCTCATTTGCAATTAATTTATGTTTTGTTTCAGCTTGATTGTATTTATATAATTGCATACCTAATACGATTTGTTTAGATATTAATTCTAATATATTAAAATCATCTTCAGTATATCCATGTCTATTGTTTGAGCATAATATACAACCTAATAACTTATTTCCATCTTTTAGTTTGTAGTACATGTAATTTTCTACTTCTATCTCATCTATAATTATAGATTTCGCTTGATTTATATAATTTCCATCTTCGTTGTATTCATCTATTTTAAGTAATATCTTTTGGAAATCAATTTTTTTCTTTAGTCTATTTTCCATAGCACTAAAAATTTTATAATCATAATTTAAGTCATCAATTACTATAAATGCCTCATCACTTTTAGTAAGTTTCTTGGCTTGACTGTTTAATGATTCCATAAACTCATTTACATCATTATTTAAGTGTAGTTTTGTCGTTATTTCATTTATATTACTTATTGATTCTCTAAGTTTGTCTATTAGTTCTTTAGTGTGTTCATTATCAAAAGTTATTTCTATTGATAATGATATAAGAGATACTACAGAAGATATAAATGTTATATCTGATTCTTCTAATGAATCTTCTTCAGTTAAAAAGCACGTCATAAATCCTATAACATTGTAATTTAAAATTAAAGGAAATACTATTCTTCCCTTATATCCTTCCATTTTAGCTAGTTCTCTTTCATCAACTGCTTTTGGATTTTCAAATATATCCTCTATATATATAATTTTTTTCTGTTCAACTGCCTCATGTATATATTTAGGATAAGATTTTTTAAAGTTTAACCTTGTTCCTATTTTTTGATTTGGTGGAAATACCTTTGGTATATAATCTAAGGTAGCTGAACAAACTAAATAAGCATGTTCAAAATCATTATCATAAAATAAGTTAATACATGCTTTAGTTGGCTCAACTACCTCTAACATTTTATCTACAATTTGGTCTTTTATTGCAAAAAAATTAGTGGACTGAGTTACCATAGCTGATATATCAACTAAATTTTTCATTAATTTTCTATACTTTTCCATCAAGCATCCTCCTTGATTGTTTCTCTAAAAAATTCCTTTAATTGTAGATAAATTTTATCACAATAATTATCATAATCCAAGTAATGTCATATAATCTTATTAATATTTAAAATTAAATAATCTTTAGTTTTTCCAAGAGCACCTGGTACTATAGAGAAAGTATTTGATATACCATCTTGTGAATGTTCGTATGGTAA
>NZ_JADPET010000146.1 GCF_015667935.1 Clostridium sp. 1001270J_160509_D11
GCTGTATTAGAGTATAAAGAAAGAGATTTAGTCAATAATATTAACCAAGACGATAAGTTTGTATTAATTTTGGATAGTGTATTATTAATAAATTGAAAGGGCATATTAATAGAGATATTATATATTAATATCTTATTATGTCGATTTATACAATTTAAATTAATATACATCAAATTTTAAAGGATAGATTATGAGGAGGTGACATTTGCGAAGTTTAAAAATTTAAATTATCGCTTAAAATATGGAAAAAATAATCAAGTCAGACAGAATAAAAGGTATACTGTGTATAATCGCTTCTGCATGTGGTTTTGCGATTATGTCGGCATTTATAAAATTAGCCGGGGATTTACCAAGTTTCCAAAAAACATTCTTTAGAAATTTAGTGGCAGCTGTAATAGCCCTATATTTAATTATAAAACACAAGGGTAGCTTAGTCGGTAAAAAAGAAAACAGAAAAATACTAATCTTAAGATCTACATTTGGTACTATAGGAATTATATGCAATTATTATGCAGTAGACAGATTAGTATTATCAGATGCAAATATGTTAAATAAATTAAGTCCATTCTTAGTTGTTATATTCTGTGCATTATTCTTAAAAGAAAAAATCAACTTAAAACAAATTACAATGGTAAGTGTGGCGTTTATTGGAGCATTATTTATAATAAAACCGAGTTTTAATGTAGAAGTACTACCTTACTTAGTAGGTGTTTTAGGTGCTATAGGAGCAGCTCTTGCATATACTTGTGTTAGAGCTTTAGGAAATAAAGAAGATTACTACACAATAGTATTTTTCTTCTCAGCATTTTCACTTATAGTTATTTTACCTATTTGTGTAGTTGTGTATAAACCTATGACAATGATACAAGTTGTATATCTACTTCTTGCTGGTATATTTGCAAGTATAGGTCAATTCGGTGTTACACTTGCGTATAAATTTGCACCAGCTAAAGAAATATCTATATACGACTACAGTGGTATAATATGTTCAGCAATTTTAGGAATAGCATTCTTTGGAGAACATCCTGATATGATGAGTATAATAGGATATTTAATAGTATTTGCCGCTGCATTTTATATGTTCTTATACAATAAAAAATTAGATAAAATCGAAAATAAAGATAAATCATTAAAACAAATTCAAGAGAAATAAACTTCCCTACAATCTACATAAATATACTATAATTAAACCATACGGAATAATTAGCACTTTAAGAAAAGGGGAATTTAGTATGGAAAAAGTAAAATTAGCTATTATAGGGACAGGTCTTAGAGGTGCATATACGTATGCACCTTTAATAGCAAAATACAAAGATAAGTGTGAAATAGTTGCTTTTGTCGAAAATAAAAAGGGAAGAAGAGATCTATTTTTAGAAAAATATCCAGTAGATAAAGATATGGTATTTGATAATTTAAATGACTTTATAGCTCATGATAAGTTAGCAGATGCTGTTATAATATCTCATTATGACCTTTTGCATTACGACACAGCACAAGTATTATTAGTCAAAGGATACGATGTTCTGGTTGAGACACCTGTAGCAAATAGTTTAGATGGGCTTGTTCATCTAAAAGAATACAGCTTAAAAAACAAAGACAGATTGTTTATGGTGGCCTACAACAATAGATACTCTAGTTTTTATACAAAATTAAAAGAAATAGTAGATGATAAAAAACTAGGCGATTTAATAAATATTTCATATAACGTTGATATAGGATATCAAAACTTTGTCCATAATTATGTTAGAGGTAACTGGAGAATAACAAGCGACACTGCAACAATAATGCTTACAAATAGCTGTCAAGATATAGACATGATGATAAATCTGAGTAAAGGTAAGTGCCAAAAGGTATCTTGTTTTTCTGATTTAAGAATATTTAATTGGGAAAACTTCAACACAAAAATGAGTGAAAATTGTTTTAGATGTTCAGAAGAAGAGTCATGTCCATTTTCAGCTAAAAAAATATATCTACAAGAAGACAAACTTATAAATAATTCAGTACATATAAATCCTACAAAAGACAATCTAGAAGCTATATTAAAGCAAGGACCTTATGGTAAATGTGTATTTTATTGTGATAATGATGTCTGTGATAATTTAACTAGTATATTTAAATTTGACAATAAAGTAACTTCAAACTTCAATATAAATGCATTTACAAAAGAAAGTGATAAAAAAATAAGACTTTTCTTTAAAGAAGGCGAAGTAGAGGCATCATTTAAACAAAAAGAAATAAAAATAAAAAGTTTTTTAAATACTGATGAAAAAATAATAAAAATAGACCAAGAAAATACTGATGAAAAGCTATTTGTAGATTTTATAGATAGAGTAAAAAATAAAAATTATAAATCTTGTATCTCAGATGTGGGAAGTGTTATAGAAAGTCATGTGGCTACATTTGCCGCAGAATTTGCAAATGTAAGTGAAACAGTAGTCGATGTAAAATCATTTTTCGATGATGCAGTAGAAATGACAAGACAAATAGAGAAAATGATGTTTTAATAAATAAAATTTATAAATTTTAGAATAAAAAAATAGGAGGTATGAGTAAAATAGTATATAAATACTTTATTTTCTCCTACCTCTTTTTATATTATAATAAAAATTAAATAAAATTATATATTGTGATTATCAAGGTGTCATCAAAAACATCAAAATAATAAAAACTAATAAAAGTCTAAATGACAAAGTGCACCTCCTAATCTACTAGTATATAATATTGTTTAAATGAAAAAATATAACAAATAATCAATAATTAATTCAAAAAACTATGGTATAATCTTAAAATAATGATTTTCTTTAATACATAGAAAGTCTGATACGGACAGGAGGGATTAAGATGTCAGATGATAGAATAATAGATTTTAATGAATTAAAAAATAAAGTAAAAGAAACTGACATAGACAAATTTGAGAATTATATGTATAATCTTTATTTTTCAGTTGCTGATGGAAGTATGACTATGGCTCAATTTACTTCAAAAATATACGATTATATGAGAGAGAATAATATATCAAATGAAAAGTTTATGAATATGCAAAAGAAATTGCTTGAAAGATATGGGGTAGATGAAGCAGAGATAGAAAGACAGCTTAAAAGCATGGGGATAAATCCAAACGATATAAATAGCTTATCTTCTATGAATATAAACGACATAAGAAATAACAACATACACTCTAACAATCAACCTAAAAAAGAAGAACCAAAAGTAGAATTTGTACCAGTTGATAATATACAAGAGACTATAGTTAAAAATTCTGATTTTTACAACAAATTTGCAAAAAGACTTGAATACGATAGTTATATAACGAGCAAATTAAAAAACGATGTAAACGATCTTAAGATAATAATAAATAAAGAGAGAGTTACTCTTATGAGTGAAGGGGATATAAACTTAGTAGACTCACAATTAAATGAATTTTTATTAGATTACAAAAATATGATAGGCAAGAAAATGAAAGTTACAATTTGTGAGAATTGTAAAGAATACGATTATTAAAATAAAAAAGGCGAACTTAAATAAGTCCGTCTTTTTTTAATTCTAAGGAAATTATATATTATCTGGTTTGTGGATAATATATAATTTCCAACCTATTAACTAAAACAACGGAATCTCCGATTCGTTGGCGCTATGAGCGAAGCGAATTTTAAGCAACGGACAAAGTCGTTGGCGACATGAACGTAGTGAATTTTAAGCAACGGACGAAGTCGTTGGCGACATGAACGTAGTGAATTTTTTATAAAAAAATAGATACAAATAAAATTTGTATCTATTTTGAAGTGTGTGTTTTAGTTATTTATAATGAAAATTTTTTAATTAGCTTAACTCCATTTTGAACCATACTATTTAAAAATACTACATTCAAAAGGTCTCCTGGATGAACAAATGGGATATCATATGTATCTACCAAATTCATAGGGACTACGATATTTTTATTAATATTTTTTTCATTAAAATAAGCCTTTAATGTAACTACAAATTGATATATACATATATCTGTGCAGTCACCAACAACCACTACATTATCTATATCGTTTAATGTATTAATATCTATAGCAAAGAATCCATTTGTAGAATTTTTTTGTATAATTTCAAGATTTTTTATATCTAATAATTCATCAACTACCTTACACTCATCGCTATCAGCTAAACAGTGAGCAGGATAGCTTAATAATTCTACAGAATCTTCTTCATGAGTATCGGTAAAGGCTATAATTTTATTTAATTTGTCTTCTAATGGTTTTACAAATTCATAAATAGGATTTATAAGTTCTTTTATCCTATCAGAATATAGAGTACCTTCTTTGGCAAATCCATTGTTAATATCTACAATAAATAAAGCAGTTTTACTTAAGTCATAGTCAGCTAAATTTTCTATTGGTAAATTGTCTAAGTTTTGTTGTAAAACTTCAAATTCTTTAAGTATGTTTTCCATTTGTAACCTCCACGATAATTTAATAAAATTGTATAATTTTATATTAAATATGTCAATAGCTATAAATAATTTAGTATATTAATTGTCTAATATAACATTTATAAATAATTATAAAATTTAAAGATTTTCGTTTACTATAGTATTAATTATTTTTGGATAATTAGTGAAAACGCCGTCTACTTTTAATTTTATAAGTTTTTTCATTATAGTAATTGAATTAACTGTATACACTTGAACTGATATGCCTTTTTTGTGCGCTTCAGTTACTAATTCCTTATTTACAACATCATAAGATGGGTGTATATAGGCACAGTTACATTCTTTACATCTTTTTAATACCTTTTTTAAACTTTTATGTTTAAATGTGAAAGCTCCAACTAAGTAAGCTGTTTTAATTGTCGGGTCTAATCTAAAAATTCTTTTTAAACTTCTATAATTAAAAGAAGATATTAAAACTCTTTCTTCTATATTGTGCTTTTTAACTAAGTTGATTATATCTTCTTCGATTCCTTTATATCTAACTTTGTTGTTTTTTATTTCTATATTTATAGTTAAGTTTGTAGGTTTAATAAGCTCTAAAACTTCTTCAAGAGTAGGTATTTTACAGTCATCTCTAGAAATTAATTCATCGTTATTTAAATTTGAGTCTACTAATTGATCAAATGTCAATTTTTTTATATAACCTTTACCATCAAAAACTCTACCTAAAGTTTCATCGTGGTGAACAACAAGTATTCCGTCTTTTGTCTTTTGTACATCAAGTTCGATACCACAAATATCTAAGTCAAGCGACTTTTTAAAAGCATACATAGTGTTTTCTGGGAAGAAACCACTATTACCTCTGTGAGCGTATATATTCATATTATTCCTCCTCATAAACCTCACTAGTTTTTATTATGTGGCATATTGCCCAAGCTATAATCAATTTTGAAGTGATTAGTTATTACTCCAATTAGATATTTCTTCTGCTAGGTTGTTTAAATACTCCCAGCGCTCATATTTTACTTGTAATTCATCTTCTAGTTTGGTTTTTTCATCCATTATTTCTTGTAGTTTTGTAAAATCTGTTGCAAATTTAGATGTATCTTCTTCTAAACTAGCTATTTTTTCTTCTAATTTTTCTATATCTGCATCTATAGTGTCAAACTCTCTTTGTTCGTTATATGAGAATTTTGGTTTATTTTTTGCCTTTGGCTTTTCTTTTTTAGGTGCTTTAGGCTTTTCTTCTTTGACTTCTTCTTCAAATTCCTCAAACTCTATATTTTCTTCTTCTCTGAAATTTAAGTAATCACTGTAATTTCCTGTATATATGTTTATTTTTCCACGACCTTCATAAGCGAATATTTTATTGCAAACTCTATCTAAGAAATATCTATCATGTGAAACACATATAAGAACACCGTTAAATTCATCTAAATAATCTTCTAAACGGCTTAAAGTATCGATATCTAAGTCATTAGTAGGCTCATCAAGTAAAAGTACGTTAGGAGCCATCATAAGAACTCTAAGAAGTTGAAGTCTTCTTCTCTCACCACCAGATAAATTTTTAATATGAGTGTATTGTAGAGTTCCATTAAATAAGAACTTTTCGCACATTTGTGATGCAGTAATTTTGTGACCATCAGCAGTAGTTATATAGTCGCTTTCTTCTTTTATATAATCTATCGCTCTCATTTCAGGGTGCATCTTAGAAGTATCTTGGTTAAAGCAGCCTATTTTTACTGTTTCACCTATAGAGATTGTTCCGCTATCTGGCTTGATTTCACCATTTAAAAGTCTTATTAAGGTAGATTTACCAAGTCCGTTTTTTCCGACAATACCTATTCTATCTGTACGAGCTAGAGTGTAATCTAAGTCGTCTATAAAAGTCTTTCCATCAAATGATTTAGTTAAGTGTTCTATTTCGATTATTTTTTTACCAAGACGGCTGCTTCCAACAGAGATTTCTAATTTATCTTCTGGAGTAAAGTCGTTTTTATTTGATAATTCATCAAATCTTTGAAGTCTAGCTTTTTGTTTTGTAGTTCTAGCTTTTGCACCTCGTCTTACCCAAGCAAGTTCCTTTTTAAGTAGGTTTTGACGTTTTGCCTCCATAGATTCAGCAAGTTGAAGTCTGTTCATTTTTTTCTCTAAAAATACAGAGTAATTTCCTTCATAACTATATAAAACTCCTTTATCTAGTTCTAATATTCTATTAGTTACACGATCTAAGAAGTATCTATCATGTGTAATCATTAAAATAGAGCCTTTAAAAGAGTTTAAGTAAGATTCTAGCCAATCTATTGTATCGTTGTCTAGGTGGTTTGTAGGTTCGTCCAAAATAAGTAACTCACAAGGTGTAATAAGAGCAGAAGCAAGAGAAACTCTTTTTCTTTGTCCACCTGAAAGTTCTTTGACTTTTTGGTTGAAATCTTTTATTCCAAGCTTAGTTAAGACAGTTTTAGCACTGCTTTCTAAATCCCAAAGATTTAAAGCATCCATTTTTTCTTGTAGATTTAAAAGTTTTTCGTTTAACTTTTCATCATAGGATTTATTTATTTTGTCTAAAATATCTTGATAATCTCCTATAATTTTCATCTCTTCGCAAGTACCTTTGAAAACTTGCTCTAAAACTGTAGCATCTTCATCATAATAAGGATTTTGAGGAAGATATTCTATTCTTACTTTATTGGCTTTTGTAATAGTACCATCATCAGGTATTTCAGCTCCAGCAATTATTTTAAGTAGAGTAGATTTACCAGTACCATTTACACCGATTAATCCTATTTTTTCTTTATCATTTATGCCTAAAGAAATATTTTCAACTAGTTTTTTTTCAGAATAACTTTTGCTAATGTTTTCTAATGTTATTAAATTCATGTATCTCACCTTTATATAAAATTTCAATTTAATA
>NZ_JADPET010000147.1 GCF_015667935.1 Clostridium sp. 1001270J_160509_D11
TAATAAAATTAAAATATTCTATATGTTATAATAAGTACTGAGATTTAATTTCCTAAATTTGTGAAATACAAATAAATTTAAAATCTAAGGGGTATTTATGAAAACTATTAAACAATATAAAAAACATACAAGTATTTTGCTAATAACAATTTTAATTTCTATAACAGGATATACTGCATATTTTATCAATAAAAATATAAATATAAATCAATCTTTCATAGTAGATAAAAAGGATTTGTATTTTTCTAAATTGCCGTCAAATTTCCAAGACTATAAAATTCTACAGATAACCGATTTACACTCTATGGAATTTGATAAAGATAATAAAACTTTAATATCTACTATAGATAAATTGTCACCAGATGTTATCTTTGTGACAGGCGATATGTTTTCTTCTTCAGAATTAAAAAAAGAAGATAATACATACAATCGAGATTTTGATGAGGAAAGTTTGCCAGGTTTTCAACTTCTAAAAAATCTTTCACAAAAATATGAAATCATCTACTCTACTGGAAATCATGAAGAAGGTATTGATTCTATCTTCAACGGTAAGGATTGGAGCCTGAGAAATAGATATAAAGATAATGCTTACAATAGATATATCAACAAATTATCTAATTTAGGCGTTAAATTTGTCGATAATACTTATACTACAATACAAAGGGGAAACCAATCTATAAATGTATATGGAATATATTATTACTTTTTAGATGAATATGCTAAAGGCAATATACCTAAAGGTGATAAAGACTTAGACTTTTTAAATACAGTAGATAAAAATAAGTTTAATATATTACTTAGCCATAATCCAACTGGAGCACAAACCCTAAAAGACTACGAATTTGATTTAGTTTTTTCTGGTCATGTTCATGGAGGAATAATAAGATTCTTCAATAAAGGTCTTTTGGACCCTGCAAGAAAGTTTTTCCCAAAATACAATAAAGGGCTTTATGAAGTTGGAAATACTCAACTATTTGTGAGCACTGGGCTAGGCAATACTAAATTTATGAGGATAAATAATAGCCCTGAGCTTAATTTAATCACGTTAAAATCTAAATAAAATTAAACAATCAGAAGGTTATACTGTTGAGCAATTCGGCAGAGGTTTTCAATTACAAAAAGGTAATGAAAGTAAACTATTAATATCCGAAGGTTTTATGCGGATGTACGAAATATTTAGCGAATAAAAAGATGGCATTATATGCCATCTTTTTATTGTTTAAATAGTATTAAATTTCAACATTGTATTAAAACATAGCCATTATTTAAAATTAATCACATCTCTTTTTTATTATCTTTTTATAATCTTTTTAATTAAGTTTCTACTTTTAAAAAATAGTGGTCTAATAGGTTTTAATAATACCCATAACCTCATATATATTTTATATTTTTTATTATCGCATGAAATTAATTTTTCGTCTCTATAAAAAGATTCCACTACTCCAATTACTTGATCAAATCTAACTACTTCTGTCCACTGTTGTGCATCTCCATTCATTATAAAACAATCATTATCTATTATTTTTCTTATTCTATGGAGTACGTGTTTTCGTGAATCTCTTTTTATAAAAACTATCTCATTTTTTAGTGGCTTTCTCTTTTGTGGACTTACTAATACTACACTATCTTTTAAGTGTCTCAATGTCGGATTCATGCTATAACCTGTTACTCTGAGTTTACAGCTACCTCCACTTTTTATAACCTCTTCCATTATAGGAACTATATCTTTTTCATTATATGAAGTATTTTTATTCATAAAACATTTCCCTTTAATCCTTATAATAATTACTCACTTAACTTAACTGTATTTGTAGTACTTAATGGAATATTGTGTAGCCCAATTTGTTTAACCACGATATTTTTTATATCTTTTGTATTATCTTCCCCGCAATACACTCTAAGTGTATTTTTATCTACATACATAGTACTTTTCTCTTTTCCATCAATAAATACAGTACTCTTTCTCGTGAAATTTTTCCCTTTTATACAGATTTGATTATCTTGTAATACTGCACTTTCAATTTTTATATCTTTTGTGCCCATTTTTAAATTGCTAGGTTTAATTTTTTCATCTTCATTTAAATAATAATCTTCTCCAAACAATATATCATATTGTATAAGTTCTAAATCTTTTTTATAGTCTTGTTTTGAACTCAGTGATTTGTGGACATTTTCCATAGGTCCTAAATCAACTCCTGCTAAAGAAAGCATTATTGTACTCATTTGATAAGCACTTATATCCCCACCTTTAAAATCAGTATTTAAATCAAAATTACTGTAAATAGCATATGGTGTAGTAGTTCTGTCCACATTTCCTCCATCTCTATTTAATAAATCTAGTGCAGGTGTATGATCCCCATAAAATACAACGATTGTATCTTCATCTAAAGAATCAACCAAGTCTATAACATCACCTATAAATTCATCACTTTCATGAATTTTATTTATATAGTAGTATATTTGATTTTGATCTGATTTTGAAAGACTGCTATTTACTACTTTAATAGGGAAATTGTATATATCTGAATTTGTCGGATAAGGACTATGTCCTTCAACAGATATTGTGAATACTAAATCCCTTTCTTTACTTGATTCTAAACATTCTTTTATATATTTTGTGAGCACTGTATCTTTTGCCCAATTAGTTTCAGTTCTCTCAACATTGTCCATATATTCAACAGATGTATATGTATCATATCCAAGCGAACTGTACGCCTTATTTCTATTGTAGAAATTACCTTGATTATTATGGATTGCATGTGTCGAATAACCTTGTTTTTTTAGTGTTGATGCTACTGAATTTAAAGTTTCATGTCCTAAAATAGTGTAGTGCGGCACTTCCCCATCTGTTAAAAATTCTAAGTCTAATCCTGTCATTACTTCAAATTCTGTCCTAGCTGTTCCCCCTCCAATAGAAGGCGTCTTCATCTTTCCTGAAATACCATTTTTCTGTAGTTTTCTAAAATTAGGTATTGGATCTTTACTATACATAACTTTATCAATCGACATAGGGTCCATAAATCCTTCTAGCTGAACAAATAGTATATTTGGTTTATTTGATGAATTGTCGCTTATTTTTGTCAATTTGCTACTTGCTACAGCTGTCTCTTTATTAGTTTGAGTTTTTGAATCGACTTCTTTTCTTATCGCTACAATACTTTCTTGATTATAATTATCTGGTTTAAATCTTATAAATCTAAGTCCCGACTCTAATGTTGAGTATACATATCCATTATATCTATATGTTTTAACCATATTTGCACTGTAGTATATCAAGGTCTTGCTATTAACAAGATTTATATAATATGAGTATGTACCTCCTATTAAAACTAATAAAATAATTATATTTGTATAACTTGTAATTCTAACTTCTCTTTTGTCTTTCATAAATAAAAATACAATAAAAGCTAAAAGCATTGCCACTATAATTACTATAAATATTAATTTATTCTGTCCTAAAAAATCTTTTGCCAATGATAAACCATCATTTATACAATAAATATCACTATATGCAAGAGGTATCCCTCTAAATATTGATACAAAATAATTGCAAAGCGATAAAATCATTAAAATAGAACTCATTAATACAGTATAAAATACTTTTTTCTTTAGTAAAATTAATGGACTTAACAATAATAAAATAATTAAATAATCTAATATTAAACACCATATCTTGTCTGAAGGTATATCTAAAAATACATAAAACTTATCCCATATATACTTAATCAATGGTGTCATAATTAAAAATAATACAAATCCGCCTATATAATAATTTCTTTTATCTTTTTTAAATACAAATAATGTCAAAAAAAGTATACTTAAAAGTATTCCTACTCCTATACATATCGTACTATTTTGTATATAACCAAAACTTGTCGTCCCCATTGCCGACACAACTTCTGTAATTATAAAAATAATAAAAGATATATAGACCAAGTATATTAATTCTTTCATCGAGCTTTTGTTTGGTTTAAACTTGGCTTTATCAAATTTGAAAAATTTCATCGCATTTCCCCTTATATCCTCATTTTTTACATTAATATTTTAGCACTAAATTCTACCATCTCAAATATTTTACTTAAAAAATAAAAGTGTTATATATTATAACAATCCTCTTTCAAGTAATTTTTGCTTTACAGTTGGATAATTATCTATATTTGTATGTGGTAAAAAGCTAGCAGCTCTCATTTTTTCTATAAAATCCTTTGCATCTTCTAAGCCGATATAATTTATCTTTTCAACAATATCATCTATTTCTGAGAGTAAGTTTCTATCCGTAAGTAACTTATATGCTCCTTTAA
Source organism: Clostridium sp. 1001270J_160509_D11 (assembly GCF_015667935.1). GTDB lineage: Bacteria > Bacillota > Clostridia > Peptostreptococcales > Peptostreptococcaceae > Intestinibacter. Next base: position 4,302 of record NZ_JADPET010000147.1, read on the forward strand.
GTGATGAATTACCTGGGCATTCAAATTTTTCTCTAGGTAAATCAGGATACATCCCTATTGTAACAGCAGATTCTATATCTAAATGTACGCCAAAAGCACCTGCCACATAGAACTTATCCAAATCGTTTAATGTAAGTCCAACTTCTTCTAATAAAAAAGCTACCATAGTATGAGCTGCTGATTTTGTCTTTAAAAATTGATTTATATCGCTTTGAGTAAATATTAAAGATTCATGATTTTCACTTTCTTCTTTAGTTGCATATTCTACAGCTAATTGTGAGTTTACTTTTATTATGTTTTTTGAGGCATTTTCTTTTAACTCGCCCGAAAAATCTATCCATCCATTTAAAAACATCTCTGACAATAAATCAACTATTCCTGAGCCACATATTCCTAAAGGCTTTTTATTTTCTATAGTTGTATATTTTATATTATTGTCTACAATTTTAATTGTGTCGATTGCTCCTTCTTTCGCCCTCATCCCAAACTTGCTTATACCGCCTTCTAATGCTGGGCCTGCTGCTCCTGCAACAGCAACTAAAAACTCCTCATTTCCTATAACTAGCTCTCCATTTGTCCCTATATCTATAAATGCTGAAAGTTCTTTTTGTTTATATATTTCTGTAAACAATACACCACTTACAATATCGCCACCTAGATAATTTGCTACTGATGGAAAGCAATATAGATACCCATTTATAGGTATTCCAATTTCATCACAACTTATAAATCCAGTATGATTAAATATTGGTGTATAAGGCATTTGAAAAATTGTCCATGGATCTATATTTAATAAAAAATGTATCATAGTAGTATTACCTGCAACTGTCATAACGCTGATATCTTCGCTATTTATTTTACTTTTTTCAGTAATTATATATATAAGCTCTGAAAAAGTATATATTGTAGCCTTGTGAATTTCGTATAATTTTTCTTTAGAATTTCTAGTATAAAATATTCTATTTAAAATATCTTCTCCAAACGAAATCTGTTTATTAAAACAGCCCTCTTCTACTACTATATCGCCTGTGTTTAAGTCTACTAATCTCATAATTACAGTTGTACTTCCCAAATCTACACATAAACCGTAATTTTTGTCTGTTTTATCACCTTGTTCAATCCTTGTGACAACCCAATCATAAGTGCGTTTTACTAAAGTTACAGTTATTTCAAAATTAGATTCTCTACACTTTGGATATAAGTCTTTTGTTATTTTATAAGGCATATCTACATTTTTATATTTGATTTTTAACTTATCTAAAATCCTATCTCTATCACTTTTTATATCTTTGCTATTTGGCATATCTAGTTTTAAAAAAACTTTTTCACTTAGTGCTTTCATATACTTCATCCCCTGTTTATATATTTATTATCTAGATTATATCTTGATTTTTATCCCTTTTTATTTTATTTAATTTTTGTATTATCTTACTAAAAATAATAACTACAATTATACCAGTTAGAGCCCCACAGCTATCAATCATAACATCTCTAAATTCGCACGAACGCCCCGGTACAAAATACTGATGTAGTTCATCAGATGCAGCATATAAAGCTGATATTACAAGAGCTATTAAAAAATTGCTTTTTAATTTAAACTTATTTAATGATCTTAAGTTTGCAAAACAAAGTCCCCCTAATATCGCATATGCTGTAAAATGTGCTCCTTTTCTTACTATAAATTGTAACCCTTCTACTATGCTGTCTTGTGTTACTTTATCAATTGATCTAAATTGAGAAAAAAACATACTAAGTATATTGTAAGTAAATCCTCCACTTATATTAGAAGATTGTGTAGAATTTTTAGCTGACATACTAAATATAAATGCCATCCAACAAAAAACAAGTATAGTTAAAGTAATTATTTTCCCTTTTTTCTTCATTTTTTCACCTTTCAAATACTGATTTTTATTGTATAAGTAAAACTTTTATTTTCTATACAATGATAATAATTATTATATCATCTATTTTTAACTAAAAATAAACAAAACTTCTATATACTAAAAAAACTGAGAATTTCCAATGGTAAAATTCTCAGTTTTCATTTATTTTTATAATTTAATTATTTCAAGAAATTTATCTAACTATAGATTTTTTAATTTTCATGTATTTTTGCTATAGTTATTTATTTCTTGGCAGAGTAACATGCCTATATTTCCATCTTCAAATACATTTTTTTCATTTTTATTAAAAATATATTTTGCTGCTATTCCAGTAAATATTATTATACTTGGTGAAAAATCTTCTTCAAAAGATTTTCTACCGTTTATGACAATTTTTGAAAATCCCCAAGAGTAATCACTCAGATGGATTGTTGTAATCATTATATCTGCTAATATTTTGCAAAGTCCTCTTATTTTTTCTACATCTGTAGTTTCCCCTTCATTGAGATCTATGCTATATAGTCTAGCTAAATCTCTAATATTGTTATCTACATAAGTAATTTTATTGCTACTTGAGTCAATTTTGACTTGTTCTTTTCCAATATTAAGACTTATAGTTCCTTTAGATTCCCCATTTTCATAACGACAAACAGTAGTAATATCGTCTTTTATGTTAATTCTGGCAATAGAAGTCTGTTTGTCATTTGATAAATCTACAGTATCTATACTTCTGTCATCTGATACAAGAAATCTTGAACCTTCTTCCTTATCAATAACTATACTGACAAACTTGTTATTCATAATTTTTCCCCCTAAACATAAATAGACATCCTAAAATACTAAGATGCCCCATTGCAATACTAATTTAGAACTTAATTTTAAAATATAAACATTATAACTCTTTTATTTTATGCTTTTATCTTAGTTAATTTTTGAAATTATGTCAATTTTATAGTCTTATTATTTTATAATATTTTTCTTTTATGTATACAATATGCTATATAAATCTTCTCTATTTATACTACTCGCCCTTGAATTTGAACTTAAATTTTTTGGCCTTCATCTTATTTTTAAACTTAGATTTTTTAACCTTT
>NZ_JADPET010000148.1 GCF_015667935.1 Clostridium sp. 1001270J_160509_D11
AAACTTTTTTAGCTTTCGTCGCTCTTTCAGACTTACTCGCTTTCTAAGTTCTTGCCCTCTCTCAAGGACAAGTAATACTATACCACCATAAAATATATCCGTCAACACTTTTTTAAAATATTTTTTCATATTTTTATTTTAATATATCTTATACAAATAAAAATTCATATCTAAATATAATAATCATTGTTGATATTTCAATAAAAAACCACAATATATTATTAAACTTTCATCTAATAAAATACTGTGATTTTAAATTGATTTTATATATAAATATTAGTTTATTATATAAAAATACTATACTGATTTTTTACTTCTAAAGCATAATGAGTAAATAAGAACTATTGAAAAACATATTATAGGAATTAAAAATGATGATCTTACGGCAGCTTCTGCTCCATTAAACATAGGTGTTATGCTAGACAATATTCCATTATCTATAAATCTTCCCATTATAGGTGTTATTACTGCTCCACCAAGTATAGCCATAATAAGACCTGCTGCTCCGACTTTTACTTCTTCGCCTAAATCTTTAAGAGCTATACCATATATTGTTGGAAACATTAATGACATACATGCAGATATTGTAACTAAGCACCATACTGATTGACTTGTAGGTAGATATATTGTTCCTAAACTAGCTAAGATTCCTCCAACTGCAAATACTGCCATCATTAATGCCGGTTCAATATATTTCATTAATGCTGTACATATCCAACGACAAGCTATAAATAAAACTATAGCTATTAAATAATATTGTGCTGCATCAGCTTCATTTAAACCAACTGTAGTCATAACATATTGTATTGTCCAAGTCCATACAGATATTTGTACTCCTACATAGAAAAATTGAGCAATTACACCAAAAGCATATCTAGGTATTTTTATAAGTTTTTTAATAGAATCAAGTATATTTAAATCACCAGACATATCCTTTTCTGAATCTTTACTTCTTTTAAAGAACATCCAAATTACAATTGCAATTATAACTAATCCTACATAAGGTACACAAACCCATAATAATTCATTACTACGTATTTGGCTTAAAGCTTCTGGACTCATTGCAATTCTATCTTCATATGTAGCCGGATTTAAATGACTTAAAATAAGATATTTTGCAAGTATAATCCCACTTAAAGATCCTATTGGGTTAAAGGCTTGTGCTAAATTAAGTCTTCTAACACTAGTTTCTTCATCCCCTAACGAAATAACATATGGATTACATGTTGTTTCTAATATAGAAAGCCCCCCTGCCAACACAAATACTGATAATAGAAATAAATTAAAATTCTGTAACATAGCTGCAGGAATATAACCCATAGCACCTATTATATAAAGTCCTAATCCTACTAAAACCCCTGTTCTATAAGAATATTTCTTTATAAGAATTGCTGCTGGTAATGCTAATACGGCGTATGAACCATAAAATGCAACTTGAGTCATAGATGCATTTGCAGCTTCTAGCATAAATATTCTTCCGAATGCTGGAACAAGATTATCTGTCATATTGTTTAATAGCCCCCAAAGCACAAAGCATGATATTAGCATTATAAAGTGTACTCTATACTGTTTGGGCACTATAGGTAATTTACTATTTCTATCTTTTTTATTATCTGATATATTTTCCATAATATCACCCCTATAATTTATAGTAAAAATTATTGTTCTTTTCTATATCTTTTAAATCCAGGATGTCTTCCTGTTACACCATAACTTTTTCTCATTCCAATTAATCTATCTATATTTTCTTTTGATACTTCTTTTTCTCCCCCTAATAAATGAGCAGTTAAACTTATTTTTGCATATAATTCTAGTGTTTCCATTCTGTAATATGCTGTTATTAGATCTGCCCCTACAGTTAATGCTCCATGGTTTGCTAATAATAATACATCATGTTCTTGTAAATATGGAGCTATTGCATCTGGTACCTCATATGTAGACGGTGTTCCATATGGAGTTACTGGTATTGAACCTATAGCTATAATAGTTTCTATCATTGTGTATCTATCTAAATCCAAATGTGCTACTGCATATCCAGTTGCTGTTGGAGGATGAGCATGTACAACTGCACCAACATCATCTCTTTCTTCGTAGCATCTTAAATGCATCTTTATTTCTGAAGATGGTTTCGCACCTGCTTGTCCTTCTATAACCTCTCCATTAGAATCTATATGTAATATCTTTTCTGGTGTTATGAAACTTTTACTTATACCTGTAGGTGTTGCTAAAAAAGTTCCATCTTCTAGCTTAACTGATACATTTCCATCATTTGCAGCTACCCATCCTAATTGCCACATTTTATGACAAACATCACATATTTGTTCTCTTATTTCCATATATCCTAATTCTTTTTCTTTATCCATTTAAAATTCCCCCTACATTAACTAATCTACTACTACCCCTTTTTGTAATATAATATTTGCATAAAGGGCCTTTTCTCCAGTAGCAACTATTGCATATGATTTTTTTGCTTGTTCATAAAAATCATATCTTTCTATATTTTGAATAACATCATTACCCCTATTATCATATTTTTTGATTATTTTACTGTATACATTCCATATAGGTGTCTCTACTTTATCACCTTCAACAACTGCCATTAAGCTTACTGGCTTTTCTACATAAGTATCTAATGGAAAAACAGATAATATTGCATCTAATATCTCTGGTACACTGTGTCCGTCACAACGTATAACTTTACACTCTTTACCCATTTTCTCTGATGGAAAATTCCCATCTGCTAAAACTATTTGATCACTATGTCCCATCTCGCATAATACTTTTAGTAATTCCGGAGATAAAATATTTGGTATTCCTTTTAACATTTAATTAATTCCCCTTTTTTTATTATTTTTTTAAATCTAGAAAACTCTTTATCCCATAGTTTGGATTCTTTAGGTATATATTCGTCTATATTATGTGAATCATTAATAATTCTTCGAGCTTCTTTCAAGTCTTTTATATTCCCACTTGCGATTAATTGTATTGCTATATTTCCTAATACAGTAGCTTCTATAGGCCCCCCATATACTTTTATATTGCATGCATTTGCAGTCATTTGACTTAATAATCTACTTTGTGTTCCTCCTCCAAGCATATATAACTTAGAATATTTTTTATCTGTACAATCTTCTATTTCTTCTAAAGCTATTCTATATTTGAATGCTAAACTTTCATTTATACACCTAACTATTTCTGCTTCATTTCTAGGCACATCTTGATTAGTTTTTCTACAATAATCTCTTATTCTATCTGGAATATTTCCAGCTGGAGTAAATATCGGGTCATCTGGATCTATAAATGACCTAAATGGTTGTGCATTTTCTGCCATTTTTTCTAACTCTCCAAAAGTATAACTTTTCCCTTCTTTTTGCCATTGTCTTTTGCTCTCTTGTATGAGCCATAATCCTATTATATTTTTTAAAAATGATACTTTCCCTTGGTACCCACTTTCATTCGTTATATTATAACGACTAGATTTTTCTGTAATAATAGGATTATCAAGTTCTGTTCCTAATAAAGACCATGTACCACAACTTAAAAATAAAAAATCATCATCTTGTGTTGGTACAGAAACTTGCGCACATTGTGTATCATGTCCTGCCACTGCTATAACATCACACATATCTATATTTAATTCTTCACTTATATCTTCAGATATTTTTCCAATTACACTACCACTAGGAATAATATCTGTAAATAAATTACTATTCAATCCTAGTGACTCAATTATTTCATAAGACCATTGTCTCTTTTCTGCATCAAAAAGTTGTGTAGTGGATGCTATAGATATCTCTGTAACCTTTTTATTTGTTAACATATAATTAAGCAAATCTGGTATTAGTAACATCACATCTGCTTTTTCAAGCAGATATGATCTTTTTTGTTTTAGTGATAGTAGTTGAAAAGCTGTATTTATTTCCATAAATTGATTTCCAGTTATTTTATAAAATTTTTCTTTAGATATTTTTTTAAAACTCTCTTCTATCATCCCAGCAGTTCTACCATCTCTATAATGGATAGGATTTTCTAATATTTGTCCATATTCATCCAATAATGCAAAGTCAACTCCCCATGTATCTATGCCTATACTACTTATTTTTCCGTACTTTTTAGACTTTATTAAACTTTGCTTAATTTCAAAGAATAATCTTAATATATCCCAATACATTGTCCCTCCAACTATCACTGGGTCATTAGAAAATCTATGTATTTCCTCAATATATATCCTATTTCCATCAAAGGTTCCTATTATAGCTCTTCCACTAGATGCGCCAAAGTCAAAAGCCAATACCTTTTTCTCTAGTCCACTCTCATTCATATTATCACCTTCTATTTATACATTGGTCCATAGTTTTGACAAGCTCTATAATCTTGTCCTTCCTTATCCATTCCAAATGCATTCCATGCAGCTGGTCTAAATATATTTTCTTCTGGTACATTGTGCATGCTTACAGGTATTCTTAAAATAGAGCATAATGTTATTATGTCTGCACCTATATGTCCATAACTTATAGCGCCATGATTAGCCCCCCAGTTATTCATTACATCATAAGCAGATTTAAAAGCTCCTTTTCCTGTTAATCTTGGTGCAAACCATGTACAAGGCCACGTATAATCAGTTCTTTTCCATAACTTATCTGATACTTCATCTGGAAGTTTTACTGTATATCCTTCTACTAATTGAAGTACTGGTCCTACGCCCTTTACAAGATTTAATCTAGTCATTGTTACTGGCATTTGTGCATCTGTTAAAAATCTAGAAGAATATCCTCCTCCTCGGAAATATCCAGTATCAGCAGGATTCCATGTAGTTGCTGAAAGTAATGCTTCTTGATCTTCTTCATTTATTTCAAACCAAGGTTTTATTACATTAGCTCCATCTTTATCCTTAGCTTGACCACTACCATCTAAGCAAGATGCCCCTGAGTTTATTAAATGTATAAATCCTTTAGACTCTTTCGCTATACCTTCTAAATCATATCCCGTTGCTTTTTTTACTGCTTCTGGAGACCAATATGTACGAACATCTGAGAATATTTGTGCAGTATTAGTTAATAATTTACCAAACAGCATACTTATTCCATTTAAAACATCATTTTCAGTAGCTAATATATATGGTTCTCTTGCACCATTCCAGTCGAATGAAGTATTAAGTAATGCTTCAGAAAAATCACCGTTTGGATAAAAATCTGTCCATTGTCTTTGACCTTGGAATCCTGCAGCAATTGCATTATGTCCTAATTTTTCTTCTTCAAATCCATCTGGTAAATTTTCATTTCCATTCATTAAATCTTTTATTATACACATCATTTTAACTACAAATTCCCAATCTTTATCTTTTTCTTCTCTAGATTTTTGAACATAATCTGGATTTTTATCAAATCCCTCTTTGCATTTTTCCTTTGTCCATTTTAATGCTTTTTCAAATTCATCTTTGTCGTAAATTCCTTCTGTCATTCTTCTTATTATCTCAGTTTCATCAACAGATTCAACTCTCATTCCTAAATATTCTTCTATAAATGCAGGGTCAATTATAGATCCTCCTATTCCCATACAAATAGAGCCTATTTGTAAATAAGATTTTCCTCTCATAGTAGCTGCTGCAACTGCTGCTCTCCCAAATCTTAATATTTTTTCTTTTACATCAGATGGAATTTCTGTTGAATCTGCATCTTGAACATCATGCCCATATATTCCGAAAGCTGGAAGGCCTTTTTGTGCATGGGTAGCTAGAACAGATGCTAAGTAAACAGCCCCAGGTCTCTCAGTACCATTAAATCCCCAAACTCCCTTTATAGTCATTGGGTCCATATCCATAGTTTCAGCACCGTAACACCAACAAGGTGTAACTGTAAGTGTTATATCAACGCCTTCTCTCCTAAATTTATCTGCACAAGCAGCTGATTCTGCAACTCTACCAATTGTAGTATCGGCTATGACAACTTTTACTGATTCTCCATTTGAATACTTTATATTACTTCTTAATAATTCTGCTGCAGACTTTGCCATATTCATAGTCTGTTCTTCTAATGATCCTCTTACATCTAATATTCCTTTTCTTCCATCAATTGTAGGTCTTATACCTATAACTGGATATTGACCAACTAGTCTACTCTTTGCCATTATATTTCCCTCCACATCATTATACTTTTTAATTTTTTATACTTTCATTGTTAAATCTTTATTTATATCTTCATTGTAATCGTTTTCACTTTGCAATTCTTGTGTTATAATAGTCAAAAAATATAAATATTTTCACTTTTTGTGACAAAAGGGGGTAAATAGAAATATGAAATTTTTTGATTTTAAAGAAGATAAACAACATGGTAGATTTGATTTTCCAATAGAATTTTATCATGTTGATCAAAGTCATCCCAGGTATGATATGCCTTATCATTGGCATACTCAATGTGAAATAATAAGAATTTTAAAAGGCGAATTTTTAATAACAATCGACTATAAGAAAATTTTAGCTAAAAAGGGAGATATACTATTTATTCAAGCAGGAATACTACATGGTGGAACTCCTAATAACTGTATTTACGAGTGTATTGTTTTTGATATAAATTTACTTTTAAAGCAAAATCATGCTTGTACAAAATTATTACAAGATATTATTCATAATAATAAAATAATAAATCCAAAAATGCCTTCTAATATTCTAGCGCTAAATCTAAATTGTGAATTCTTATTCGATTCATTGTCATCTCAATATGAAGGTTATGAATTTATTACACAAGGCTCTCTATATAATTTTTTGGGTATAATTCTTCAAAATAAACTTTATACTGTTAATAATAATATGTCTCTTAAGACAAATGATAAAATTATTTTATTTAAAAAGGTATTATTATTCATAGAAGAAAATTACACACAAACCTTATCTTTAAATGATTTATCTAAAGTAGCTGGAATGACCCCTAAATATTTATGTAAATTCTTTAACAACATGAGCAATAAAACTCCTATAGAATATTTAAATTTTTATCGCATAGAAATCGCATGCGAGCAGCTATTAAGTACAGATTTATCTGTTACTGATATCGCTATAAACTGTGGATTTAATGATGTAAGTTATTTTATAAAAACATTTAAAAAATATAAAGGTATAACGCCAAAACAATATATAAAAA
>NZ_JADPET010000149.1 GCF_015667935.1 Clostridium sp. 1001270J_160509_D11
GTTTATCGAAATTAATACATAATAATTTATTTTAATTATATACAATAATGGATTTATTTATAAATAAAAACCTTTGAACATAATATTTTATAGTGTATAATAAAATTCGTGTTATTTTTAATATAAACTAAAATAAAAATAATTGACTGTAATATAGAGAACATGGAGGATTAAGTAATAGATGGATAAACATAATTTTAAAAAGATACTTAAAAAAGTAGAAAAACCAGCTAGATATCTAGGAAATGAAATAAATTCAATCCATAAAGATACTACAAATAAAGATTTAATAAGATACGCACACTGCTTCCCAGATTTATACGAAGTAGGTATGAGTCACTTAGGAAGTCAAATACTATATAGAGTAATAAATAAAGATGAAGATGTGTTCTATGAGAGAGTTTATGCTCCGGCATTAGATATGGAACAAATAATGAGAGAAAATAATATACCTCTATTTGCATTAGAATCAAGAGAATCTATAAGAAACTTTGATTTTGTTGCATTTACTCTTCAATACGAGCTTTCATATTCAAATATATTAAATATGATGGATTTAGCAGGAATACCTCTAAAAAGAGAAGATAGAGAATTAGACGATCCATTCATAATGGTTGGAGGTTCATGTGCATATAACTGTGAGCCACTTGCAGACTTCATAGATATAGCAATACTAGGTGAAGGTGAAGAAGTAAACTTAGAAGTTGTTGCTGAATATAAAGAGTGGAAGAAAAATAAAACTACAAGAGAAGATTTCTTAGCTAGAGTAGCAAAAATAGAAGGGGTTTACGTTCCAAGTTTCTACGATGTAGAATACAACGAAGACCAAACAGTAAAATCTGTTAAACCAAATAGAGAAGGCGTAAACGAAAAAGTTCGCAAAAGAATAATAAGAAATATGGATGAAGTATATTATCCAGAAAAATTAATAGTTCCTTATATAGAAATAGTTCACGATAGAGTTGTATTAGAATTATTTAGAGGATGTACAAGAGGATGTAGATTCTGCCAAGCAGGTATGATATACAGACCAATAAGAGAAAAAAGCTTAGATACATTAACTAAATCAGTAAGAGAATTAGTAGACAATACAGGATATGACGAAATATCATTATCATCACTAAGTACAAGTGACTACACTAATCTACCAGAATTAACGGATTTCTTAGTTGATGAATTTACACCAGAAAATATAGGTATATCTCTACCATCACTTAGACTTGACAACTTCTCTATGGAAATAGCAGAAAAAATACAACAAGTTAGAAAATCTGGTCTTACATTTGCACCAGAAGCTGGTACTCAAAGACTTAGAGATGTTATAAACAAAGGTGTAACAGAAGAAGACCTTAAAAATACAACTAAAAAAGCATTCGAAATGGGATGGAACAGTGTTAAATTATACTTCATGATAGGTCTTCCAACTGAAAGATACGATGACTTAGATGGTATAAGAGATTTAGCATACGATGTTATAGACACTTATAGAAATGTACACGATGGAAAACTTAAAAAGAAATTCTCAGTTACAGTAAGTACATCTACATTTGTACCAAAACCATTTACACCATTCCAATGGCATGGACAAGATACAACTGAAGAAGTTTTAGATAAACAACGTTATTTAGTTAAAGCTCTAAAAAATAAAGATATAAAATACAACTACCATGACTCAAAAACAAGTTTAATGGAAGCAGTATTTGCAAGAGGAGACAGAAGACTAGGAAAAGTACTATTAGATGCATACAAAATGGGTGCAAAATTCGATGGATGGAGTGAACACTTCAAACTAGATATATACAAAGAAGCTATGGAAAAAAATAATTTAGATATAGCATTCTATGCTAATAGAGAAAGATCTTACGACGAAGTATTCCCTTGGGACCATATAGACGTAGGTGTTAGTAAAAAGTTCTTAGTTAGAGAAAATGAAATAGCTAGAGCTGAAAAAATAACTGTAGACTGTAGACACAGATGTAATGGTTGTGGAATAAATGCACACGAAATTGGAAAGGGGTTATGTTAAGTATGAGTAAATTAATAAGAGTTAAATACAAAAAAGAAGATGAGATGATATTTATATCTCATCTTGATTTACAAAGACTTCTACAAAGAGCATTCAGAAGAGCAAAAATAAACTTAAGTTATTCTGAAGGATTCAATCCTCATCCTAAAATGAGTTATGGTAATGCATTAGCTCTAGGAGTAGAGAGTCAAGGTGAATATGTTGATATAGAAATCGAAGACGATATAGAAGTAGACGAATTTTTAGAGAGAATAAACAATCAATTACCAGAGGGAATTAAATTTATAAAAGGTCAAGAAATAGACCCAAAAACTCCTTCATTATCATCAGTAATAGTTTATGGAGAATATATATTCAATATAGACTTAGACACTCCTTTAAGCAAAGAATTTGTTAAATCAAGAGTGTTAAACTTCGTAAAAAGTGAAGAGATAATAGTAACTAAGACAAATAAAAAAGGTAGAAAAGTAGAAGTCGATATAAGACCTTTAATCAAAAACTTTGATTTAGTAAGCTTAGACGACAAAAAAGTAACTTTTGAGTCTACTATAGCTACAGGATCAAAAGCTAATTTAAATATAAATATCTTAATACCACAAATATTAAATATGCTTGATTTAGAAATAGATCCAAGAGAAGTTAGTGTTTTAAGACGTGATTTATATGCTATGGAAGATGGTCAATTAGTGACTCCACTTTAATTTATAGAGATAATAAAATGAAACAAATTATAGTACAATCATTAATTTCATCTACACAGACTGCAGTTATGCAGGATAATAAGCTAATAGAACTATTAATAGAAGATAATATACATAAAAAGACAAAATCAAATATTTACAGAGGTATAGTAAAAAATATCAAGCCAGGTATAGAGGCGGCTTTTGTAGATATAGGTTTTGAAAAGATGGCATATTTACCTATTAAATCTTCTGACGATATAAAAAATGGTATGGAAGTTCTCGTTCAAATCAACAAAGAAGCTGTTGGAACTAAGGCACCAAGACTTACACAAGAGATAAGTATATCTGGGAGGTATTTAGTTTTAATACCATCAAATGATAGAATTACAATATCAAATAAAATATCTGAAGAAAAAGAAAGATTTAGACTAAAAAAATTAGTAAAATCATTAAACAAAGACAATCTGGGCATAATAATTAGAACAGAAGCTGTAGGCTGTGATATAGATAAATTAAAAGAAGATTTTGAAATGCTTATAAATAGATATAAAAATATATCTAAAGAATTTAAATTAGGTATGGGTCCTAAACTACTATATAAAGAATTAGACCTAGACACAAAATACATTAAAGATAATATTAATGACGAAATAGATAATATTATCTTTAATGATAAAGATAAATATACAGAAATTAAAACTTTATTAAGTAACATAGATAAAAGTTATGTAGATAAACTAATTTTAGAGCAAAATAAAGATATATTTGATTTATACAAAGTCTCAAAAGAAATAGAAAGAGCTTTAAGCAAAAAAGTATGGCTTAAAAGTGGAGGCTATTTAATAATAGAAAAAACAGAGGCATTGACTGTAATCGACGTTAATACAGGAAAATTTACAGGAAATATCTCGAGAGAAGAAACTATGTATAAAACTAATTTAGAAGCCTGCGAAGAAATTGCAAGGCAACTAAAGATTAGAGATATTGGCGGTATTATAATAGTAGACTTTATAGATTTACAAAAGAAAAAATATAAAGAAAACTTAATTAAAAAATTAGAAGAATGTCTAAGTAGAGACAAAAGAAAAAGCGAGGTCCTAGGTATAACTAGATTAGGTCTTGTTGAAATCGCTAGAATGCGAGAAAAAGACTCTATAGATTCTTACTATCTAAGCACATGTGAAAATTGTAAAAGTGAATTTAGTCAAAAATCAATTAACTACATATTAGATAATTTAGAAAAAGACATTATAAGAATGAAAGAACATACGAACTATAATAATATTTTATTGGAAATATCACCATATATTTACAATAAAATGATTGAAAAATACAGCGATTCTCTAAAAAAACTAGAAAAAAAATACGAGATAAGTATTGAAATTACAAAAACAGAAAGTATAAATCAAAAAGGCGAAAAAATTATTTATAAATAATATTGACTTTTAATCAAAAACAATGTATTATTAATAACTGTAATGCCGCACAGACAAGGTAAAAACTTTCGAAAGAAAGTACCTTAATGGCGAGTTTGAGACCGAGGAGGTGTATATGAATGTACGCTATAGTTAAAACAGGTGGAAAGCAATACAAAGTTGCTCAAGGTGATGTATTATTCGTAGAAAAATTAGAAGCTAACGAAGGTGATGTTGTAACTTTAGATCAAGTATTAGCTGTTGCTGGTGAAAACGGATTAACTGTTGGATCTCCAGTTGTAGAAGGTGCTACTGTAACTGCTAAAGTTGTAGCTCAAGGAAAAGCTAAGAAAGTAATAGTTTACAAATACAAAGCTAAAAAAGACTACAGAAGAAAACAAGGACATCGTCAACCATACACTAAGTTAGTTATAGAATCTATAAACGCTTAGTAATTGGAGTGTAATATGATAAAGATTAAATATCATTACACAGATGATTTCAGATTAAAAGGATTCACACTAAAAGGACATGCTGAGTATGCCGAATATGGCTACGATATAGTTTGTTCAGCCGTTACATCTAACGCAATAGGTGTGGACAACTCATTGAATTTACTAGCAAAAGTCGAATTTGAGTCTGAAATAGGACAAGAAGGAATGATTGAATGCATAGTAAAAGAAGATTGTTTAAATGATAAAACTGATTTATTATTTGAACACTTTAAGTTAACAATGGAAATGATAAAAGGACAATATCCGAAAAATATAAAAATCTTAAAAAAGTAGGGGGTGACTCCAAATGTTAAACATGAACTTACAATTATTAGCATCTAAAAAAGGGGTAGGGTCTTCTAAAAATGGTAGAGATTCTATATCAAAAAGATTAGGTGTTAAAAGATATGACGGACAAGTAGTTACTGCTGGTAGTATAATAGTAAGACAAAGAGGAACTAAGATACATCCAGGTACTAATGTAGGTAAAGGTGGAGATGACACTTTATTCGCATTAATAGACGGTACTGTTAAGTTCGAAAGATACGACAAAAAAAGAAAAAAAGTAAGTATATATCCAGTAGTAGAAGTTGCTGAATAATTATAAAAGAAAAGGAGTGTATCTACACTCCTTTTTGTTTTATAATATATAGGAAATATACATACAACTATCTGAAACAAAGATTTTTTCAACAATAATATATACCTTAAAAATGGAAACAATAAAAATATTACTTGGGAGGTGAAAGACTTGTTTATAGATAAGGCTAGAATATTCGTAAAAGCAGGAAACGGCGGAAATGGTTCTGTATCATTCAGAAGAGAAAAATATGTTCCAGCAGGAGGCCCAGACGGTGGAGACGGTGGTCGTGGAGCTAGTATAATCTTCAAAGTAGATACAGGTCTTAGAACTTTAATGGATTTCAAATACAAAAAGAAATATGTAGGTGAGCCAGGAGCTGACGGAAGCAAAAAAAGACAAGCAGGAAAAAACGGTGAAGATTTAGTATTAAAAGTTCCACCAGGAACAATAATAAGAGACGAAGCTACTAATTTAATAATAGCTGACTTAAAAAATGAAGGCGATGAAGCAGTAGTTGCAAAAGGTGGTAGAGGCGGAAAAGGAAACCAACACTTTGCAAATGCTGTAAGACAAGCACCTAGTTTTGCTAAATCTGGAACAGATGGAGAAGAAAGATGGGTAATACTAGAGCTTAAAATGATCGCTGATGTAGGTCTTTTAGGATTCCCTAACGTAGGTAAATCAACATTCTTATCAGTGGTAACTAAAGCTAGACCAAAAATAGCTAACTACCACTTCACAACTTTAACACCAAACTTAGGTGTTGTTAAAACTAACTTTGGAGATAGTTTCGTTCTTGCAGATATACCAGGACTTATAGAAGGTGCTGCAGAAGGTGTTGGTCTTGGACACGACTTCTTAAGACACGTAGAAAGAACAAAAGTATTAATCCATATCGTCGATATATCAGGAATTGAGGGAAGAGACCCAATAGAAGATTTCGATAAAATAAACGATGAATTAAAATTATACAACGATAAATTATCTACTAGACCTCAAATAGTAGTGGCAAACAAAGCTGATTTATTATTTGATGAGTCAGTTTATGAAAACTTTAAAAAGACTTTAGAAGATAGAGGATACAAAGTATTCAAAATGTCTGCTGCAACTAGAGATGGTGTAGACGAAGTTATAGCTTATACATCACAATTACTTCAAGAAGTAGAAGATATAGAATTAGTATCAGAAGAAGAATACTACAGACCAGAACTTGACAACACTGTTGAAGAAGGATTAAGTGTTGAAATAGATGAAGATGGAACTTATGTAGTAACTGGTAAAAAACTTAGAAGAATCATGTACTCTGTTGACTTTGAGGATATGGAATCTATCCAATTCTTCCAAAAAACTATGGAAAATGAAGGTGTATTCGATAAACTTAGAGAAATGGGCATAGAAGACGGAGATACAGTTAAGATATACGAAATAGAATTTGAATTCTATCACTAGAATTTAAATACAAATTAGGAGGAAGACATGCTAAATAGTAAACAAAGAGCTTACTTAAGATCTCTTGCTAACACTATGAAACCTATAACTCAAATAGGTAAAGATGGTGTAAATGAGAGATTCTTAGAACAATTAGATAATATGCTAGATTCTAGAGAACTAGTTAAAGTTAATATACTTGAAACTGCGGGACTTGACGCAAAAGAAACTGCAAATGCAATATGTAATGCATTAAGAGCAGAATACGTTCAAGCTATAGGTTTTAAATTTACAATATACAGAAAAAATTTAGAAGAGCCTAAAATATTATTCCCAGGTCAAGTAGCTAAGAAAAAAGTTCAAGAAGAAGGTACTACTAAAAAAGGTAGACCAACTAAAGATTATTCTAAACAACTTAATCCAAGACGTTTAGATGCTAATAAGAAAGCAAGCGCAGAAGCTTAAAACAAA